>JAYTVG010000584.1:0-16985 GCA_043744135.1 Deltaproteobacteria bacterium
GCGCGACGCGGCCAAAGAAAATCTCGACGTGATCGAGCGCAGCTATCAACGCGGCGACGCGGTGTTGCTCGACCTGCTCGACGCCACCGCGGCGTATGCCGATGCGCAGGCGCAAGCTGCAGACCTTGACGCGCAGTGGATGCAAGCGCGCGCGCTGTTGGCGCTCGTCGCTGACGTCGACACGACCACCGCCACCACCCCGTCGAAGCCAACGTCAGCCAAGGACCAGCCGTGAAAAAACGCATCGCGATTTTGTTGGTGGTGGTGTTGGTGTTGGCAGCAGGCGGCTTCGCGGTCTTCAAGCGCGGCGAGCAAGGCGTCAACATCGACGACAAGTTGGTGGTGAAGCTCAAACGAAAGGACCTCGCCATCGAGGTGATCGACACCGGCAAGGTGATGGCCAAAGAGCGCGTGTCGATTAAAAGCAAGGTGTCGGGCCAAGTCACCGAGGTGTTGGTGCAAGAGGGCGCGTTGGTGGAAAAAGGCGCGCTGTTGCTCAAGCTCGACCCCATCGACTACCAACGCGAGGTCGCGCGCGCCGACGCCGAGGCTGCCCAAGCGCAAAGCGCGCTCGAGCTCGCGCAGCTGGCGCTGGCGCGTAAGACCGCCGGCGAAAAGGAACACGTGGTGTCCACCGCGGAGGTAGAGGTGGCACAAAGCGACGTGAAGATGCGTGACAGCCAAGTCAAAAGTGCGCAGACCATGTTGGCAGCCGCACGCGATCGTCTTGCCAGCACGCAGATCAAAAGCCCGCTCGCTGGTACCGTGCTTGAGCGCGGCATTCAGCCTGGTGAAGTGGTGTCACCCGGTGTGCAGGCGACGTTTGATGGCAAGGCGCTGCTGGTGATCGGCGACGTGTCGACGTTGTTGGTTCGCTCTGAGCTCAACCAGATCGACGTCGCGAAGGTCGCGCTCAACCACACGGTCAAAGTAACGCTCGACGCGTTGCCGGGCCGCAGCTTTGAAGCCCACATCACCAAGGTGGCGCCCGCTGCCGTCAAAGCGAGCGACCGAGACGCCGAGATTTTTCCCGTCGAAGCGACGCTGACGACGACGGACCCCGCCATTAAAGCGGGCATGACCGCGGACGTACGGATCTTAATCGACACCAAGACCAACATCACGGTGTTGCCGATCGAGGCCATCAAAAAGAAGGACGACAAAAGCACCGCCAAGAAAATCGTCACCAAAGACGGCAAGCGCACCACCGAGGACGTCGACGTCAAAACCGGCGTCTCGAACGATCGCGAGATCGAAGTGCTGGAAGGCCTGGCGGAGGGCGACGATGTGCTCATCGATCCACCCAGTTCCAAAGACAACGAAGCGTCGATGTGAGCCATGCGGCGCATTGATCTGCTCACGATGGCGCTGCGGGCGCTTTTGGGACGCAAGCTGCGCTCGGGCTTGACGGTGCTGTCGATCTTTTTGGGCGCGTTTTCGATCGTGGTGATGACCTCGCTGGCAGATTCCGGCTTAGGGACCTTGATGAAGGATGTTGAGGACCTTGGTGGTGCGCGCTTGATGCTGCTGTCGCCCAAACAGCCCGAGCGCATGAAAGCCAAAGCGGCGCTGTCGCCCGGCCACCTCACCGACGAGGACTTGCGCGTGTTGCGGGCGCGCTTGCCCCATCTCGCAGGGTGGTCGTATTGGGCGCAAGGCGACGACGAGCTCGACGTTCAGCGCAAAGACGGCAAGATGATGAGCGCCGATATGGTCGCCACCGACGGTGGATTTTTCGGCGTCTTCAACATGGTGCCCAGCGCAGGACGTTTTTATAGCGACGACGACAACTTGCGCCACGCGCGCGCGTGCGTCATCGGCTCGAAGCTGTCGGAGGATTTGTTTGACGGTGGCGGCGTCGGCGAACGCATTACCGTTGGCCCTGTGCACTGCCAGGTGGTCGCGGTGGTGAAAAAGAACGCGCGCATGGGCATGAACTTCGGCTTTGATTGGGAGAGCTTTGTCGCGGTGCCGCTGGAGCTTGCGCGTGAGTCCGTGCCGCAGATGGCGGCGGGTGCCATGGTGCAGATGAAGACCACCGCCTCTGAACACAACGACATCGTCAAACGCATCGCCAACGCGATCTTAAACGCCAGCCACCACGGCGTCGACGACTACGAGCTGTGGGATTTTTCATCGATTTTGAGCAAGTTCACGGCGGCATTTATGATTTTGAAGGTGGTGGTGGCGTTGGTCGCCGGCATTGCGCTGATCGTCGGTGGCGTCGGCGTCATGAACATGATGTTTGTGTCGGTGTCGGAGCGGCGTCGTGAGATCGGCATCCGCAAAGCTCTTGGTGCAAGCCCGTCGGCCATTCAACAACAGTTCCTGATTGAAGCGGCGTTGTTGGCCGGCACCGGCGGGGTGCTTGGGGCCTGCTGTGGTGTCGTCGTCACGCTCGTCGCCAACCTCGGCATCCACAGCGTGCAGCCGGCGTGGGCGGGTACTATCTCGGGTGTGGCGGTGTGCGCTGCGGTGCTGTCGGCGTTCGCCACCGGCTTGGTGTTTGGCACCATCCCGGCACGGCGCGCCGCCAGCTTAGATGCAGTGATAGCGATTCGGAGCTGACGGATGCGTGCTGTCGACCTAGCTAAAACGGTGCGCCACGCGTTTGTCACCAACCGCGTGCGCACGTTGTTAACGCTGACTGGCATCGTCATCGGCTCAGGGTCGATCGTGATGTTGGCGTCGTTGTTGCGCGGCGGTGAAGAGGCGCTCGTTAACTCGTCGCAGCAAGCAAACGAGAGCGACATGATCGAGGTCTATTCCACACGCGCCCCGCACGCGGACCGCAACAAGACCACGCGCAAGCTCGACACCCACGACGCCACGGCCTTGTCGGAGTCGCAATTTCTAGCGGGCGCACGCGTTACCGCCGCGCCGCAGCGACGTACCCGCGCGCTGTACAAAGCAAAAGAACAGCGCATCACGTTGTTTGGCGCCGGCACCGACGTCGCCTCCCTGTACCGCTTACAAGTGCAAAGCGGCCGTACGCTCATCGACGACGATCTCAAGTTGCTGCGTCGGGTGGCGTTGGTCGGAAACGCCGTGTGGAAAGATTTGCTCAGCAGCGCCACCGACATCAACGACGTCGCCATCAGCGTCGATGGCGAGACCTTCTCGGTTGTGGGCGTGCTTGCGCATAAGCCCGTGATGGGCGGCGGCAACGGCACTTGGATGTGGGACAAACGCATCATCGTGCCGCGCACGACGTTTTTGGCGGTGCTTGAGCCCGCAAAAACCATCCGCTCACTGTTTGTGCGCTTGAAGGAGACCGGACCGGTGGGGACACGCGTGCTGCAGATCGCCGACATCGTTGAAAGCACTCTGTTGCGTCGACACTACGGCGTGAAAAACTTTCGCCGCGAGGGTGCCGGCTCCGACAACCAAGAGGAGTTGATCTTAAACATCATCAAGATTTTGCTGTTGGGCACGGGGGTGGTCGCGCTGTTTGTCGGCGGCACCAACATCATGAATATCATGCTCGTGACGGTGGCGGAGCGCACGCAAGAGATCGGCATCCGTCTCGCTGTCGGTGCCAAGCGGCGCCACGTGTTGTGGCAGTTCCTGCTTGAAGCGATGGCGCTGGCGTCAGTCGGCGGCGTGCTGGGCGTGATCGCGGGATTGGCGTTCGCGTTTCTCGTTGCCAAAGGGCTCGCGTTCGCGCTGGGCTCGTGGAATTTCTACGTCGAGACCTGGTCGCTCTTTTTGGGTGTCGGCCTCGCGGTGCTGGTGGGCGCGGTGTTCGGCTTTTTGCCGGCGTGGCGCGCCGCCGGCCTCGATCCGGTTGTCGCGCTACGCTCACAGTAGCGACGTCGGGTGCCGTTTGCTTTGGTGCGGTCGCGCTGGCGGTGACGGCTTGTCGCAACGGTGCTACGCGATCGCGCATGGCTCCGCACCCCATACGCATCGCGCTGCTGTCGACCGGTGGCACCATCGAAAAGACCTACAACGAAAGCGACGGCACCATCACCAACCAACGCTCGGTGCTTGAGATCATGTTGGCGGGATTGATGTTGCGTGGCGTCGTCATCGATCGCGTCGCGGTGATGAACAAAGACTCGCTGCAGATGAGCGCGCACGACCACGAACACATCGCCGCAACTGCCCGCGCCCATGCCGCCAGCCACGACGGCATCGTCATCACGCACGGCACCGACCGTTTGCAGTACACGGGCGAAAAGCTTGTCGAGGTGCTCGGTGTCACGCCGCGGGTGCCGGTGGTGCTCACCGGTGCCATGCGCCCGTACGAGTTGCGCAACACCGACGCGCTGCAAAATCTCACGGAAGCGCTGCTCGCGGTGCAGCTGGCGTCACCAGGCGTGTACGTCGCGATGCACAACCAAGTGCTGCGCTTCCCTGGCGTCGTCAAAGACGTCGACCAGCTGCGTTTCGTCAAACGCACGCTCACGTAACCACCTGCGATGCCGACCTCGCCCGCACCAAGCGCTGCGCCCCACGCCATCACACAAGTCCGCGCGCTCGCCCAGCGCACGGGGCAGCAAGCGCTATTGCTGTTGCCGGTCACAGAGCTGGTCGCGCGTGTGTTGCCGTACTCACGGCGCGGTGCGCGTTTGCTTGAACGCCTCGGTCTTGAGTCGCCGTCGCTGCGGTTGTCGACGCTGCTATCGCAGTTGACCGCGAGCACTGCGGGCCAAATGCGCGGCGGCATCCCGCGTGTGTTGGTGGACCGACTCGCAATCGGCCTGTTGGGCATGCTCCAGCGCGGCCCGCCCCCCGCTTGGGACGTGACGCCAGCGCTACTGCTGTTGAAAGATCGCTTGTTGCAGCTGCGTGCACACTTACTTCAACAGTTTGATGACGGTCGAATCGAGGCTACTCTTGCGCGACTGACGCTAGAGCTGAGCCCTCCAGCGCTGTTTTATAGTGAGGGCCGCGGCTTCGACGCGGTGCCCAGCGGCCTGGCGCTTGGCTTGTCGCGCCTAAAGGATGCGCCGCTGCAGTGGAGTGCGGTGCGCGGGCCGATGCTCGATGTGCACAGCCAAATCGTCGCTACTGAGCGCGCGCTCGATATCGTGCTCGATCCGATGCTCGACGAGCAGGAGCGCCTGCTGGCGATGTTGTCGGCGCAGCGCATCGTCAAGGTCGCACACGTGGGCGCGGGTGGCGTGCGCGTCACGCTGCCTGAGGCGAGCCTAGCCGAAGCGCTTGGGTTGTCTGCCAACGACGCTGAGCGCGGGCACAACACCTTCGTTGTGCATGCGCGTGAGCGCGCGCTGGAATTGTTGGCGGCACTCGCCTTGCGCGACGACGTGGTGGTGGCGTGGTCTGCCGGTGCCAACGAGCGCATCACCGCCACCGCGCTGCGCCCTAAGGACCTGCGCGTGCGCTTTGGCCAGGGGCACGATTGGCTCAACGTGCAAGGCGGCGCTGCCGTCGGTGCAAGCGACCTGGCGTCGCTAGCGTCTTTGCTTGAGGCGCTGCGCGAGGGGCGCCGTTACGTAGTGGTCAAGCCCGGGCAGATCGCTGCCATCAGCGACGAGCTGGCGGTGGCCTTGGCGGCGGTGTCAGCGTCCTTCACGCTGCCCGCTTGGTTGGCTGCGGCGGACCATGGGCTTCACTTTGAAGGTTTGATGGTTGACGAACTAAAGCGCGCGCGCGACGACGCGGCCGCGATGACAGGAGAGCCGCCCGCGGGGTTTGTCGGCGAGCTGCGCGGCTATCAGCGCGAGGGATTGCGGTTTTTACGCAGGGTGACGGCGTGGGGCACCGGCGGCGTGCTCGCCGACGACATGGGGCTGGGCAAGACACGCACGGCGCTGGCGTTTTTAACCGAGCGCGCCGCAGGCGGGCCGCAGCTGGTCGTGTGTCCCACCAGCGTCATGCACGCGTGGCTGCGTGAAGCGCAGCTCACTGCGCCCTCGCTGCGCATGACGCTGTACGCCGGTAGCAAGCGCGCAGCACAACTCACGACGCTGTCGGCGGGCGACGTTGTGGTAGCGAGCTACGGTGTGGTGCTGCGCGATATTGAAGCGCTGTGCCCGCTAGCATTTGCCACCGTCGTCATGGACGAAGCACAGCAAGTAAAAAACGCGACTGCAGCGCGCAGCAAGGCATTGTTGCGCCTGACCGCCCACACGCGCATCGCGCTGTCGGGCACGCCGCTGGAAAATCACACGGGTGAGTTGTGGGCGGTGTTTCACGCGACGTCACCGGGCTTGTTTGGCACATGGCCGCAGTTTAAGGCGCGTTTTGCGGCACCGATCGAAAAGGACAACGACAGCCGCCGCAAAAAGGTGCTAGCGCGCGCGATCGCGCCGTTCTTGTTGCGCCGCACCAAGGCGCAGGTGGCGCCGGAGCTGCCGCCAAAGATCGAGATGGACCGCGTGCTTGAGCTGTCGCCTGCTGAGCGCCGCGCTTACGACGATCTGCGCGCCGCAGTGCTCGTCGACATCGAGCAACAAGACCGCGACCGCGAGGATCGCAACAACGACGGCGGCCAAAAACGCATCCGCATGTTGGCGGCGCTCACCAAGCTGCGGCTGTGCGCGTGCCATCCCACGCTCGCGTCTGACATCGCACTTGCCCCCGAAGACGTGCAGGCGGGCAGCAAGCAGCACGCACTCGTCGAGATCTTGACGGAGCTGCGCGCGCAAGGGCACCACGCCCTGGTGTTTTCACAGTTCGTGCGCCACCTACGCTTGGCGCAGCACATCGCCAACCGCGCCGGCTTCAGCACGCTTGAGCTGGTGGGCGACACCGCCCTCGAGCTGCGTCAACAGCGCGTGGACGCGTTTCAACGAGGCGAGGCCGAGGCTTTTTTCATCTCGCTGAAGGCAGGTGGTTTCGGTTTGACACTTACGAAAGCATCCACAGTCATTCATATGGACCCATGGTGGAACCCCGCGGTGCAAGACCAAGCTACCGACCGCGCCCACCGCATCGGCCAAACCTTGCCGGTCACGGTGGTGCGCCTGGTTGCGGGCGGCACGCTGGAAGAAACCATGCTCGACCTGCACGCACAAAAGCGCGCGCTCGTGGACGCGGTGCTTGAGGGCACCGACCGCGCCGGCACGCTGTCGCACGCGGACCTGTTGGCTCTGGTCACCTCTACGCGCCGCAGCTCGCGCGATAACGATGGCGCGCAGGAGTTGGCCGAGATCTAAGGCTGCGGTTTTTGCGCGCTGCGCTAGATTGAAGGGATGAAAGTTCTCATCCTCGTCGTTGCGGTGCTCCCCGTTGTCGCGTGCTTTGCTCCCGCGCGCTCGGTCGTCGTCGACCCGTCTGTCACCGGCGAGGGTGAAGGCGAGGGCGAGGGCGAAGGCGAAGGTGAGGGTGAAGGAGAAGGAGAAGGAGAAGGAGAGGGAGACGCGCTGTGCACGGTGAGCGCAACGGGTGCTGTCACCTTCACGCGCGATAGTGGTGTCACCCTCGCCGCGGTGCCGCAGGCACTGGTGGGCACCGTGTACACGTACGGCCTTGTGGCGCTCGGCGGCGGCGTCGTCGTTGCGGAGAGCGGGGGCCGGTTGCTGCGCTCGCGCGACGCGGGCTGCAGCTACACGGACATCGGTGCCGCTGCCACCACGCCGATGCGCATGGCCGCCGCCAACGCCACCGTGTATGCGTGGGCCGACAACGGCAGCGCGATGGCGCGCATCGACGACGACGACACCGTTACCGCGCTGGTTGCGCCCGCGGGCGCGCTGCACGGTGCCGCGACGGCGCGCGGGACTGACGTGACGGTTGCCGTGGATGCGACGTTGTTCGTATCGCGCGACGGTGGCGCCACGTTTGACGGCGGCACCACGCCGGCGCTCACCGGCGACGACGCCGCGCTGGTGTACCGCGCAAGCTTTGATCCCAAAGACATCAACCACGTGCTCATCGGCGCCGCCGGCGTCGGTGCCACTGTGAGCTTTGACGGCGGTGTGACGTGGCAACGCGCGACCGGGTTGTCGACGACGGGCTCGATGCGCGCGAATGTGTTTGAGGCCTCGATCTCAAGCGTCGACGGCAACGTGGTGTGGGCGGCGGGAATCGACATCGCTGAGTCGCTTGAAGACCCAAACGCGGGCCGCCACATCTACCGTTCCAGTGACGGTGGCTTGACGTTTGTGCCGGTGCTCAACGACAGCGCCGAGGTGGTGATCCGAAACGGCCCCGTCATGTTGGCGCACCCCACTGACATTGACGCACTGTACTTCGTGTTCGGCACGTATTTTAACGCGTATGGCACCGACATCTACCAGGTGCGCACGGACGGCAGCGTCACCACCACGCACAACGCCTATGACGACGTCAGCGCGCTCGCGGTCGCCGCCGACGACGACAGCACCTTGTACTTGGGCCTGGTGCAGGAGTTGATCGATTGAACACAGCTGCGCGCGCAGGGCGCCTTGGGCTAGCGTACGCGCATGACTGACTGTTTCGCGGCTAAGACGGCACGCTTGGCGGTGTTGGCGATGGCGTGCGCGGCCCTGTTGATAGCGGCGTGCGCTCAGCGGCCCAAACCCGACACCGAGCGTTTCTCTAACAACCAACGCGTCGACGGCGGCGATTTTCCCGACGCTGACGGCGTCATTTTGCTCGACCGCACCGAGGTGTCATTTTTCCCGCCGACGGGGAAAAGCGAAGTGGTCGCGGAGGTGGTGCACACGCAGCGCATCCAGATCGCCACCGCTAAGGGGCTTGGGCTCGCGCGCATGGTGTTGCCGTTTGATAGCCGCACGCGCTTTGTGTCGGTGCAGGGCAAGGTCATCCACCCCGACGGCAGCAGCGCGGCGATGCACGAAAACGCCATGGTCGACGTCGACCGCTTCAAAGACGGTACGGCCGCCGCGCGGCTTTACGATGGCAAGGGCTATAAGGCGATCAAGGTCGGTGATGTGCAGATTGGCGACGTCATTGAGCTTGTGACGTTGGCGTTGGTGCGCGACCCACGCTGGTTGCCGCCCGTGAGCGTGGGCGCGGAGATCGTGCTCGCGGGTGCTGAGGGATCGTCGGCGATCATGCGGCTTCCCTACGTGCGTGGTGAGGTGGTGGTCAATATTCCCAAGGGCTTTGACGTCGACACGCGGATCACGCGCCACGGTCGCTTGGTGCAAAACGTCCTGCCCGTGAAGATCCCGACGCGCGTCGGATCCCTCACGCAAAATGTCAGCGTCGACGATGGCATCGCCGGCCAACGCTTGGCCTTTGTGTTTGACCGCGAGCCTGCGCTGTTTCCCGAAGGTGCTGCTCCGCAGTCCAGCGCGCTGTGCACCCAAGTGCACGTGCAGCTGTTGCGCTACCAGCCCGACCGCGGTGGTGAAGGCGTCGGCTTTCGCAGTTTTGACGATGTGGCGCGATGGTATCGCGAGCTGACGTTTCACCTCGACCAACCCACCGACTACGCAAAAAACCTCGTGAAGCCGATCGCGCGCGGCAGCAAAGCGGACCGGCTCAAAGCGGTGCAGCGCTACGTGCAAGACGAGATTGGCGACGTGCCGACGTTTTTGCATCTCGCAGCACTACCGGTGCACTCAGGCGACGATGTCGCACGCGTCAAGGTGGGCGACAGCATCGATCAAGCAAACCTGACGTTGTCGATGTTGCGTAGCATGGGTGTGGACGGGTTTGCGGTGTTGGTGTCGCGCGCCGGCAGCTTCGCGAGCGTCCCCGACCTCGCCACCCCAGCGCCGTTTAACCACGTCGTCATCGCGGTGCCGCAGGGGGGCAGCTACGCGTGGATCGATCCGTCGACTCCCGGCCTGCCCACCGGCCGACTGCCGGGGGCGCTACAGGGGCAAAAAGGCGTGCTGGTGCGGCCCGACCGCGGCGTGTTGATCGACCTGCCGGAAGATCAACCCGACGACAACGTCACCACCGTCGAGCTTGAGCTCGTGCAAGACGGCGCCGGCGGCATCACGGGCGTGTGCAAGGCGACGCTGATGGGCGTCGATGCGGCACTGGCGCGCGGCTACCTGCTGCAAGCGAGCACGGCGGCGGCGCAACTGCAAAAGCTGCTGCTCGGTGACGACAGCGGCGCGCCAGATGTGCTGACCAAGATCGTGCTGCAAGATCCCACGCGCATCTCGACGGGTCCCACTGACGACGTCGACGCGCCCCTGAAGCTTGAGCTGCGTGTGGTGCCGCTTAAAGCTGTCGATGACGTGCACCCGCTCGACCTTGTCCCTGAGCGTTACGTCGGTCGGCCGCTGGCGTTTTTGTGGCGCGATGGGCGCAAGGCGCCGGTGGTGCTCGACCACCGCGGCATTGTGAAAGTGAAGCTGTCCGTCAAGATGCCCGAGGGCAAAGGGGTACAAGAGCTGCCCGCGAGCTTGGCAAAAAGCGGCTCCATCCTCACCGTCGACGAGCAGTGGGCGGTGGCGGACGGCGCGTTTTGGCTGTCGCGCACGCTCAAGGTGCAGGAGCGCATTGTGCCGGTGGAGCGCTACGACGAGCTGCGTGCCGCCGCGGCCTCGTTGTGGTCGCGCCAACAACAAGTGGTGCACGTCGTCGACGGCGGCGATCGCGGTGCGGCATATAACGGCGACCCGTTTTGAGCGGCACCGTGTTAGCGGCATCACAACGCACGCTGCTAGCGATCGTGGTAGCGTGCGCGCATTGTGACTGATCCATTTTCCGCACAGGCCGTAACCACCGAGGTGTTGTGGCACCTTGAACGTCGTCGAGCGACGCTGGCGTCAGATTCCGAGGCCACCGCTACGCAGGTGCAGGTGGCGCTCGC
The DNA here is from genome assembly GCA_043744135.1 of Deltaproteobacteria bacterium. GTDB lineage: Bacteria > Myxococcota > UBA727 > UBA727 > VGSZ01 > JAYTVG01. The sequence continues at coordinate 10,691 of JAYTVG010000584.1, forward strand.
GCAGATCGAACGCAGCTACGTCGAGCTCGAGCTGCCCCGTGCGTACTTCACAGCGCTCGCGGCTGAGATCACGAGCGTGGTTCCCAAGCGGTGGCTGAAGGCGGCGCAAGTGTTTGCCACCGTTGAGGAGCGCAACTACGGCGTGTGGCGCAGCGGCGATCTGTTGTCGCGGCTGGCCTACGTTGGGGGCGGCTTGCTACTGGGCGCGGTTGTTGTCGCCGTGCCGTTCATCCCGATTTGGTGGAAGGGCTTTCCGCTGCTGCTCGCGGCTGCGGGATATTTTTTGCCCGACGCACAAGTGAGGCTGCAAAAGCGCCGCTACGCTGCGGAGCTCGGCGACATCGCCCGTGACGTCGGTGCGGCGCAACTCGCGCTCGACCGCCACATGGCTGACGCGGTCACCACGCTCGCCGCTCACGCCGATTTACCCAAGGACTCGCCCCCATGACCGACGCCATTAGACCGCGCCAACCCTTATCTGCGCGCGGTCTGTTCGCTGCCATCTTCAGTATTTTGGGTTTGTTGTTTAAACGCCGCGGCGTCATCGCCGTGTTGGTGGTGGCGGTGCTGCTGTGGATCGCCTCAAGCACCGTGACGACGTATGTGCCGCCTGGCATGGTGGGCATTCGCCAAGTGTATTTCGGCAGCGGCGCGGGCTTGCGCGCGGGCGTGTACCAAAACGGCCTGTACTTTTTGACGCCGGGTGCGGAGCGCTTGCACCTGTTTCCCAAAAACGTGCAGGTCGTCAACTTCACGGATGAGGTGGCTGAGGCGTCGTCTGGTCACCGCACTGTGGCGGGCATCAAGATCCAAACGTCCGACGGTTACAACGTCCAGCTCGACGTCACGGTGCTGTACCGCATCGAAGACCCCAACCGCGTGATGACCGAGGCGGGGCCGGGCCGTGCCTTTGAAGATCGACTGGTGGTGCCGTACGCGGAACGGATTTTGCGACGCACGCTGGGAGAGTTGAACTCCGAGGAGTTTTACCAAGGGCCCAAACGCATCGACAAAGCCAAGCAAGCCCATGTGCAACTGACGGCGGAGCTGAAGGCGTTTGGCATCCACGTCGACGGTGTGCTGTTGCGCCGCTACGCCTACGACGAAAAATACCAGCTACTGATCGAAGGGCGAAAGATCAAAGACCAAACGGTGTTTTTGCGCCAAGCGGAAGCGAAGGCAGCAATCGAGCAGCGTAAGCGCGACACCATCGTGTCCGAAGGCAATGCCACCGTGCAAGTGGAGCTGTCGCGCGGCGAGGCCGAGGTGCACAAGCTCGCGGCACAAGCGGACTTGTACCGCCGCAAACAAGAAGCCGGCGGCAAGCTGTTGGTCGAGCTCGCGGAGGCCAAGGGCACGGAGCTTGAAAACGCCGCGCTACAAGGTGCTGGGTCTGAGCGCATGGTGGGGCTCAAGATGGCCGATGCGTTGTCGGGGGTCAAAGTGCTGGTGTTGTCGTCGGATGGGCCAGGCGGACTCAACCCGCTCGATCTGCAAAGCATGTTGCGCAAGTTTGGGGTGCAGTGATGAACCAGGCCTCGACACACACAGCGACCAACAACATGAACACCATCGACAGCAACACCAACCGCGCCGACATCCACGCCAACATCAATCACGCCAACGCCAAGGTTGCGTCGACGCTGTTCGCGTTGTGCATTAGTGCCGCAGGCTGCGCGTCACATTCCACCGGCGAGACCGAGGTTGGCGTGCTGGTGTGCAAGTTGTCGATCGGCTGCGAGCATATCGGGGCGCAAGAACAGATCTACCCACCCGGCTCGACGAATTTTTTCGCACCGTTCATTCGCGATTTTTATGTCTTCGACACCAAGATCCAAAATCTTGAGATGGTCCAGGCCGCGGACCGCGGCGATCGCACCACCGCCGACGACCTGCAGTTTAAGACCTCGGATGGCAGCGACATCTCGATGGACGTCACCATCGCGTGGTCGATCGACTCCAAGCGCGCTTACTTTCTGCTCGACAACGTCGGCCAGTCAACGACAGAGGTGAAAGAGAAGATGGTGCGGCCGATGGCCCGCGCCATCGTTCGCGACGTGCTCAACGAGCTCGATTCCGAGTCTGTCTACAACGCCGACCGCCGCTTTCAAAAAGCCGAGGAAGCGCGTGTGAGTTTGGCGGCCGCCCTCGAGCCCTACGGCATCTTGGTGCAGCAAGTGATCTTGCACGAGCACCGCTTCAAGACCGACTACGAAAAGGTCATCCACGACCGAAAGCTCGCTGAGCAAGCTGCCGAGCAACTCAAAAGTGAAACCGAAGCCGTCACGCAAGAGGCCTTGCGCAACTTAGAAAGCGCCCGCGGCAAAGTCGCCTCTGACATCGCCACCGCCAGCGGCGAACTTGAAAAGGCCAAGCTCTCGGCCGACGCGCAATACTACGAGCAACAGCAAAACGCCGACGCCATCGTTGCTGAGCGCAAGGCGCATGCGGAAGCGATCGCCAAACGCAACCAAGCGCTGCAGGGCTCCGGCGGCCGCGCCATGGTGAAGTTGCGCATCGCTGAAGCCATGCAAGGCAAGCCCATCGTGTTGGTGCCAGGCGCAGGCAACGGCGTCGGCGTCAACCGCCTCGACGTCAACGCCCTGGTCGAGTCCGTGCTCGCGCGCGACGCAACGCAAGGCGTCGTCAGCGGCGACGCGCCCGCGACACCGTAGCGTTGGTTGTGCGGGTTGTGAGGGCAACGGCTCGCCGCCGCCGACGTGGTGCGGACACGAAGACCTCGCTTGCCCGCCGCCGGTGTCGACGTCAGCCACGCACCGCAAACGGCCCATTGCGTGTGTGCACGCGGCGAACGCCATCGCGTCGGAGCGTGCAAGGTCGGTCGATAAAAAAACGTGGGTGGACGTTGTCGTCCACCCACGCAATTCCTCACGCTTCAGTTACGCCGGGCACACGGCCGGCGGCGGGTCAGGAACGACGGTGGGAGTGACGCAGGTGTCACTCACGGTGTCGCACTCAAGGTCAGCGGCGCACTCTTGGTTAGGACCGCAGGCTTCGCCTTGGCCCGGTCGCGCGACGCACGCGCTGGTGGCGATGTCGCAAAATGCTTCGGTCCTGTTGCATTGAAACTCCAAGCACGGCTCGCCAGCACCGGGCAGCACCGTACACACACTATCCGCCGTGGTGCAGACGTTGACGCCGGCCAATTGGTTGATGCAGTAGCTGGGGCCGCTGAAGCCGACATCGCACGCCGCGCCTACGTTGACGATGTTGACAACGCTGCAGACGTCATTTTGGCACGCCAGGCCCGTGCGAAACAGCTGACAGTCTCCGTCCAAAGCGCTGCCGACCGAACAGTCGTCGTTGAGCACAGGCTGTGCTGGCGTCGGCACACAGCCGCCATCAGTGCACTCCAGGCCGTCCAGACAGATGTTGACCTCACACGACTCACCTTCGCCGGCCCGCGCGGCGCACACGCCACAGTCGGCGTCGGTCAACAAGCACGCGGACGCTGGGCCGCCAGCGCACTGTTGGCTCGACGCGCAGCCCTCGTCGGTGGCGCGGGTGCCTTCAAACAACAGCCCACACGCGCTCAAGCCAAACTCAGCGAAGCTGGCCGGGCACGGACCCGCTAACGACGCGAGGCAGGCGTCGTATTGGGCGTCGTTGACGGTCACGGCAGGGTCCGCCAAAATCTGATCGAGGCTCGCTTCGAGTTGGGCGCGATCCGCCGTCGGGAAGTTCGCGCTGTAGGCGGGTTCGGCCTCCGACAAAAACGCCGAGCCGATCAATAGGTCAAAGCAGCGATCGATAAACGCGAGCTCCGCGGTGACGAGCTCGTCTCGATTGAAACTGCCTTCACCTTCACCTTCACCTTCACCTTCACCTTCACCTTCGCCTTCACCACCGCCCGCACACGCCGTCATCGACACACACGCGCACAGCGCGACACTAAAAAGATTGAGTTTCAACATCAGGGACCTCCGGGGCGGCACTATACACGCGGCCGGCCGAGGTGCCAGCTTGAGCGAAATATCGTCGTGCAGCTGCCGTCGATGCAGTCCACCGCAGACGCGATCCACTTGCTGCGTGGCGTCGGGTCCGCACGGCAACCGGTCGGTCGCGGGTTGGTCTTTGAGCGCGCGTTGAGCGCACGACCAACCCGCGTCACGCTCGCGCTACTTGAACAAGCCGTTGAGCAGGCCTGACGACATCAACGCGCCGCCCACCTTCATCAGATCCGCCGCACCAAATCCCGTCGATGGGTGCGGGGCGCCGAGCTTTTGCTGCTCTGACTGCAGCATGCCTGCGAGGCCACCTGCGTCCAAACCGCCCTTGTTTTTCAAGCTGCCAAGCGCGCTCATCACGATGGGTGCGAGCATCGGTAAAAACTTCAGCATCATGCTGGGATCGACCCCGCTGGCTTGCGCGGCATTGGTGGCAACGCTGGCGTGGTTGCCGCCAAAGATATGACCCAAGATGCCGTCGCCATTAAGCGCCTTGGGAAGGTTTGCACCCTGGCCGCCCGCCATCATGCCGATCGCCGCAGGCAACAGCGATGCGAGGGCGCCGCCACCACCACCACCGCCCAGCATGCCGCCCAGCATGCCACCGAGGCCACCGCCGCCACCGCCGCCGCCGAGCAGACCACCGACGAGGCCACCAAGACCGCCACCGCCGCCGCCGCCACCGAGCATGCCCGCAAGCGGCCCGAGCTGCTCCATCAAGTTGGGTGCATGATCGCGGTCAAGCGCGCTCGCGAGTGCGGCAGCGCCTTGTCCCGTCGACGCGTTGTGCGCGAGCCCCGAGATGAGCGCTGGCAACGCCGCACCCACCATCGCTTGTGTCTGTTGCGGGTTTGCGCCAACTGCTTGTCCCAAAGATGCAAGGGCACCGCCGCCCAACTCACTGGTGATGGCTTCCAAAATCGACGACATGGTGAACTCCTGTAGCGCAGCGAGAGGTGTGCGCTCGTGAGGTCGTACTACACGCGCGGCGCGCGAGCACGCGTTGCAATCCGCACGGCGTTGCGCATTTTCGCCCGCTACCTTCACTTGCACCGACTCAGCGCTCACGATCGCGTCATATCGAACAGCTGCCGTGCTTGCGCACGCAAGAACCCATCAAATCCAACGCGCCGCTGCGCGATCTCAAAATACGCGTAGGGCAAGCGCCGCACGCTGCCGTCCGCCAACCGCACATCGACACGCGCGGCCTGCGTCGCGGTTTGTCGTAGCTCACCATCCACACCACCTTCGATGTCGTCCTTCATCGCCACGCCGTTGCCCCGCATGCGTTGTTGCCAGACAGCGACGTCATCGACGCGGCCAGTGAAGTGGTTGACGCGACGCCCAAACGCCAACAGCCACGCGCCGTATTGCGAGTGCGCGGCGACGGCGTCGAGGTCGCAAGCGCGCGGCGGTGGCGGCGCACAAAACCACGCAGGCAACAACGCGCGATCGATGGGGGGCGCTGCGTCGGGTGCGAGGCGTGCGAGCCCGTCTTGCGCGGCGATCGGCAACTTGTCGACGTCAAGCTCAGAGATAAACACGCGCGGAAGACCCGGTTGCACCATGTGGATGGCACGCAGGTGCACATCGTCAAACGTGTAGTCGCCGCCATGACGCCACCCCAAGCGGGCAAACACCGATGCAAACACGTCGATGCCGCTGCCTGCGGGTGCGCGTGCGCGTTTGAGGGTGCGCAGCGCGACGTGGTCGTTTTCAAAACTGCCGCCGCACAGCCGCGCAAACGTTTGCACCGCCGGCACGTCACGCGCGTAGTCACGCCACAGCGCATCGAGCAGAGGGTGTGCGGGGGTCGGGAGGTTCATGACTGCCCGTGCTTCGCGCGGTAGACTTGGTTTGCAGGCTCACACATCAAAGACGATCCCTTGCGCGAGCGGGACGTCGTCACCGTAGTTCACGGTGTTGGTCTGGCGACGCATATACGCTTTCCAACTGTCGCTGCCCGCTTCACGCCCGCCGCCAGTTTCCTTCTCGCCGCCAAACGCGCCGCCGATCTCCGCACCGCTGGTGCCGGTGTTGACATTGGCGATGCCGCAGTCGCTGCCGGCCGCCGACAAAAACCGCTCGGCTGCGCGCATGTCGTTGGTAAAAATCGACGACGACAACCCCTGCGGCACATCATTGTTGACGGTGATGGCCTCGTCGAGCGACGCCACCGGCATGACGTGCAGCAGTGGAGCAAACACCTCGTGCTGCAACATCGGCATGCGGATGTGGCTGCTAGCGAGCGCGGGCGTGACGTAGCTGCCGGGCCGCGCGATGCGTTCCCCGCCGCACACAAGCGTGCCGCCCTGCTCAGGCACCAG
>JAYTVG010000585.1:0-4637 GCA_043744135.1 Deltaproteobacteria bacterium
CCTTCACCTTCACCTTCACCTTCACCCTCTCCTTCTCCTTCACCTTCACCTTCACCTTCACCTTCACCTTCACCTTCACCTTCACCTTCACCTGCACGACACAGGTTCTGAGGTCCGCACGTCGTGCCGCTTGGGCACTCCTCGTCGCGGCTGCACGACAGCGTCGCCTCCGGCAACGAACAGCCGGTCGCGGGGATGAACGCCAATGCCATGAGCAGCCACGTGATACGCATCTTCACAGCGTACCGCGGCCGCGTCAGGGCTGCGATGTGGGTGTCGTGCCGCCGCTGCCACGAGGCGCTAAACGCAACGTGGCGACGCCGTCGACCTTCACACGGTGACCGCGAGGGCTGGGTCACCGACGCGGGCGCCGCCGAGCTCTGCGGCATAGCGCGCGGCGACTTCAGCTGCTGACACGCGGTCGCCGGTGTAGTTGTGGCGGTCGTTTTCCGCCGTGGCGCGGGCAGCCTCGATTGGTCCAAGCGCCACCGTTTGCGGCACGCCGTACATGCGCTTGATGCCGTCGAAGATCGGCGTGTCGCGAAACGAGTCGTCAAACGCCAACGCCGACGACGCAAACACCAAGCCCATCGCGGTCTGCTCGGCCTTGTTGGCAAACAGCGCGGGGTTTTCGCGACCGACCTCGCGCACGAACTCCATGAACATCACCGCGCGCAAACTTTCAAGCGTCATGTCCGCGAGCGCCGACGACACCTGCGCAAAGCGTTCATTGTTTGGACCTCGGCGCCACTTCACGTACGTGTTGACGTCGTCTTTCGCGTCGAAAAACAGCCCCGTCGGGTCTGCGTGCACCAAGCGTTCTTCGTTGAGCCGCTCCAGCACATCGTTGTACGCAGCATGCGTGTTTAAAAACTGCAACGCTTGAAACACGCGCGTACCGTTGATGCTGTCGGGGCCGATGGTGGGTGCTGCGAGCGCAAACTCTTGCGCCGTGCTTGCGACCACGTCGGTGGTGTCGTACGCGGGCAGCAAGTCAAAGACGTTGGGCACGCCGTCTTTGTCGTCGTCAACCTCGGAGGCGACGCGCGGATCGCCCGGCTGCGACCAGTTGTTGTCGGTGGCGTGGCCGCCCCAGTTCGCGCGGTTCTTCAAGTCGGGGGCGATGGCGTCCCAGTCTTTTTTGCCGAGCAAGCCGCGCACCGTGCACATCAGCATCTCGTAGCCTTCGCTTTCGTACGCGTAGCTGCCCATGCGCGCATCGTCGGTGGTGCGAAAGTAGCTCGAGCCTACCGAGGTGACGCTGTTGCGTGCGGCGTCGGGGTAGACGTGAGCTTCGGCGTTGCGGGTGTCGGCGCCGGCACACAAATCGCGCAAGATCACCTTCGCGCCATTTTGCGCGGGGGCATTTTGCAAGCTCTGCAGCGTGTTGTAGCCAAGGTTGCTGTGGCCGCCGTAGTGGATGACGTCGACACCGGCGTCGCCCATGGCGCGGTACATATCGCGGTTCATCTCGCGCACGCGCACCTCAACGGTCATCTCGCGACCCCAGCTGTTGAGCGGGTGGTTGGCGGCGAGCACCGCCTCGAGCACGGCGGGACCGTTGTCCGGGTTGCCACCGCGCAACACAAACAACGGCGACGATTGGCGCTTGGGGTTGATGCCGTCGGCTTGCAGTTGCTTGACGATGCCGAAGACAAAGTTTTCGCCAGCACCTGCGACGTGGTCGATGACGATGCGGTTTTTACCCTGTGCTTCCCATGCGGCGTAATCGGCGGGCGCTTTGACGGCGACGGCGTCACCACGCACTTGCAGATTGGTGCGCTGGGCGTTGGTGAAGTTGGCGCGTGCACTGTCGCTGCGGTTTAAGTAGCCGAGCATGCCGCGCGCCACCAGCGCACTCACCTGCGCGTGGTCGAGCGCGCCGGTGATGACGGCGAAGGCGGCGTCGCGCAGGGCGAGCAGCTGCGCGTTTTGCGCGGGCATCTGCGGCACAAACGTGATCGACTTGGTCAGCTCCACGGCCAGCGCCATCGCGCTGCCGAGCAGTTGCTCGCGTTGGTTTTGGGGCAGTGCAGCGACGTTGATCGCGAGCGCGCCTTGCAGCTGGCGCACCACGGCGCTTTTGGCCGCGGTGTCGAGCAGTGCAAAGACGTTGTCGTTGCCGCCAAAAGAGGCCTGCATCCACTTGCCCGCGTTGTGTAAGACACCGATCAGCTGCTCAGTGGTCGCGGGCGCCGAACCCTGCGCGTCCGTAGCGATGCCAGCGGGCGACAAAAATACCGCGTGCCCGCGCTTGGCCGGCACGCTGACGACGCCACCGGGGGCGACGCCGTTTTGCAACAGCGCAGGAATCTCCGCCAAAATCCCCGGCAACACGTTGTTGCGGGCGTACGTGGTCAGCTCGCTGGCGTTGATGCCGCGCAACACCGCAGCTTCTTCGGGTGTGACCGGCTTGCCTGCGGGTTCGCCCGCCACCGGCGCCTTCGCCTCCGCCCACAGCGCGCGCAGCTCTGCCGTGTTGATCTTAGCGCCCGACGGCGAGTTGGCTTGGCGGGCGCGGGCAGCTAGATCGGTCACGGACATGCAGGCTCCACTTGTGAGGTGATGTAGGATATTCGGCCGTGCGCCGTGAAAGTTGCCTGCGGGCGGGATCCGGCGCGCGCTTGAAAATCGGCTAATACTGTTGAATTGCTGAGGGTTTTTTTTCGGCGAGGGCTGGTCATGTGCGCGTTGTCCGGTGTACATTTGGGCCATGCTGCGCTGGGCTTTCATCCTCCTGCTGACGGTGTCGTGTGGTGCGCCCACTTCCCGGCCGTTTCGGCTCGCCGGCGCGGCTGCAGATGTCGATCCCAACGACGACCCAAGCGAGCCCCCGGTGGCCACCGGCCCGGCTGTGGTCGCCGCCAGCGCCCTGCCCCGTTTGGCGCGGCGCGAGATCGACGCGGTGCTGTTGGACGTACTCGGCATCGACAACGCCGCCGGCACGTACCTGCCGCCGGACGCGGACCTCGCGGTCGACGGCCTCACCGGCATCGAGCGCGAGGTGTTTGACACGCTCGCCGCCAGCAAGACCGCCAGCCAAGTGTTTGTCGAAGGCCAAGAGTCACTGGCGTTTAACGTCGCGGCGCAAGTCGGCGCGGACGCGGCGAAGATCGAACAGCTCGCGGGTTGTGCGCCTGCAAGCGCGTGGGACGCTGGCTGTTTCGCGCAGTTTGTCGATCGTGTCGCGCCGCGCTTGTGGCGCCGACCGCTCGACAGCGACGAGCGCGCCGCGTTGCTCGCGATGGGCGACAGCTTTGGTGTCGAAGCGGGGCAAGCCATCGCCATCCGCGCAGCGCTCGCATCGATGCTGCAAAGCCCGGCGTTTAGCTACCGCGTAGAGATCGGCGCAAGCGATGGCAGCGGCCTCATGCGCCTCAACAACTACGAGCTCGTGACACGCTTGTCGACGACGCTGTGGGGTGCAGCACCCAGCGCCGAGTTGTTTGATAGCGCCGCTGGCGTCGACTTCACGGACGACGACGTCGCAGCGCTCGCCGCCAACATGCTGACGGACGCGCGCGCGGACCAACAGCTGCGGCGCTTTCACCAGCTGTGGTTGCGCGCCGATCAACCGCTGGTGCAAGACGCTGAGCTCGCAAGCGATATGCGCGCCGAAAGCAACGCGCTGCTCGACTCGGTGCTTTTTGACGTCGACGGCGCTGGTGTTTCACCGTGGACCACGCTGTTTGATTCGCGGCGCACGTTTGTTACCCCGCGCTTAGCCCAGCACTACGGCTTGCCCACCATCCCGACCCAGGCGCAGTGGGTGAGCTATGCCGACGACGACGCGCGCGCGGGTGTGCTGTCGCATGGCAGCTTTTTGTCGCGCAGCTCGACGCACCAAACCGACACCTTGCCGAGCCGGCGGGGCGCGATGGTGGCGCGGCGCTTTTTGTGTGCGCAGATCGCACCGCCGCCCCCCAACGTGAACATCGACAACGGCGTGCCCGCGCTGCCCGGCGCGTGCAAGCCCGAACGTTACGCCGCGCACGCCAGTGGCTCGTGCCAGTCGTGCCACACCACGATCGACGCCATCGGCTTTGGGCTTGAGCAGTACGATGGGCAGGGGCGCTTTCGTGACGTCGAGCCCGACAACGCCGCGTGCGCATTCACCGGCGACGGCTCGGTTGAAGGCACGGCATTTCACGGTCCGCGTGCGCTCGGCGATTGGTTGGTGTCGACGGGGCGCATCGGCAGCTGTGGCGTTGAGCAGCTGTTGCGTTTTGCCCACCGCACCGAGGCGGGCGCGCGCAACGGTGCACTCAACACCCGCCTGCGCGACGGCTTTGCTGCGTCAAATTACGATATGCGCGCGCTGTTGTTGGCGCTCGTCACCGACGCCGGGTTTCGCCTGCGCAAGGAGGAGGCGCCATGAAAACGTCGACGTGGCGCTTGTCCAGGCGCACGGTGCTTCGGGGCGCGCTCGGCACGGTGATCGGCTTGCCCGTGCTCGAATGCATGCTCAACCGCAACGGCACCGCGTACGCACAAGGGACGCCATTTTCTTTGCGTTGGTTTTTGCTGCATTGCCCCACCAGTATCGTGGGCAGCGGCGACGGCGCTGATGGCATGACGCCGTCGACGGTCGGAAGCTACGCCACGCCCACGGTGCTGACGCCGCTTGACGTGCGCAA
>JAYTVG010000586.1:0-4625 GCA_043744135.1 Deltaproteobacteria bacterium
GGCTACAACGCACCACGTGCGCACGAAGCGTTGCCGCGCCACATTGTCGAGCCGCTGTGGCGCTCGGGGGTGGACCTCAAACAGCAAGCGTTCGCGCACGAGCCCGTGCTTGGTGGCGCATTTTTTATCGCGCAGTGGTCGCCTGGCAGTTTCCTGCGCGCCAAACGCAACCCGTACGCTGTGGCGTTTCAGCCGCAGCTCGACGAGGTTGTTTGGCGCATCATCCCGCAGTCCACCGGGCTGCAAGCGGCGCTGTTGTCGGGCGAGATCGACGCTATCGCGGTCATCGGCTTGAGCTTTGATGAGGCGCGTGACCTGCAAACCCAACACGGCGATCGCTTCGATGTGCACTTTACGCCAGCGCTGTTGTTTGAGCACCTCGAGGTCAACTTAGACAACGCGCTGCTCAAGGACCTGCGCGTGCGCGAAGCGCTGGTGTACGCCGCCAACCGCGCAGGTATCGTGCGCGCGTTGTTTGACGGTAAGCAGCCCGTCGCTGAAGGCCTCGAGCCGCCGGGCTCGCCGTTTTATGCGAGCGATGTCGCGACGCGAGGCTACGACCCCGCCAAAGCGCGCGCGCTGCTGCAAGACGCGGGTTTCACGCTGGGCGCTGATGGCATTCGTCAACGCGCCGGTGTGCGCTTAAGTCTTGCGATGACGACGACGGCGGGCGACAAGACGCGCGAGATCGTGCAGGAGTTGTTGGCCGCGGACTACCGCAGTGTGGGCATCGAGCTCGTGGTCGACAATCAACCCGCGAAAGTGTTGTTCGGCGACACCATCCGCCACCGCAAGTTTCCCGGCTTGGCGATGGTCGCGTGGAGCAAAGATCCGCAGCTCATCAACGAGGCTGCGTGGCGATGTGATCAGATTCCGTCGTTGAGTAACGCGTGGCGTGGCCAAAACTACACGGGCTACTGTAACCCTGAGGTGGACGCACTGCTCGCCGCGATGCAAGTGGAACTCGACGACGTTAAACGCGCGCACATTGGCCAAGCCATCGAACGCGCGTTGGCCCATGATCTGCCGCAGCTGCCGCTGTACTTCCGCGTCGAAGTGAGCGTGACGCCTAAGGGATTCGTCGGGTGGAAGCCGACGGGCCTGCTTCAGTCTATGGCGTACAACGCGCACACGTGGGCGTACGCGCCTTCACCTCCGGCTGCGCCGTGAGGGCGGTTGCCAAAATCATCGCGTCGCGCGTTGCGCAGATGGCCGCGCTGTTGTTGGTACTGTCGTTCGCTTTGTTTGGCGTGCTGTCGTCGTTACCAGGCGACCCCGTCGATATGTTGGTGCTGTCAAACCCCAACGTGCGGCCGCAGGACATCGCTGCGCTCAAGGCTTTGCGCGGCTTAGACCAACCGTGGCCGACGCAGTGGTGGCGCTGGTTGGTCGGTCACGCGCAGCCCCTGACGCCACCGACGGCACCCACGCTCGCGCCAGTGCGCACGACAGCGGGCGCCGTCGTCGACGTTGCCGTGCCGGTGCCTCCGGCGTGGCGCGTGACGTCGACGCAGGCGATGGTCGGCACCCACCTGTACGCGGGCTCAGCGCAGCCGGGTGCACACGCGTGGGTGTTTGCGGTCCGCGACGCAAACGGTCAGCAAGACGCCGGCAGCGTCGTGGTCAATGCCTGCGCCGTCGATGCGCCGTGTGCGCCGCCCGCTGCCGAGCCGATCTTGCATGTGAGCACCGTCGACGCACGCATCCCTGACAACTTCGCGCCCGATGTCGTGTTTGCCCGCGATGACGTCGTGCTCGCGCGCGGCCGCAGCGTGCGTTTCGGCATGCGGGCAGGGGAGCCGGTCGCGGTCGTTATCGACAACGGCGTCGTGCTGCATCCAACAGCGCGGGTGCACGGCGCGCTGTACGTGTTGACGGGTGACACAGACGCGCTCGGGTACTCGCAGACCTACAAGCGACCGGTGTGGGAACTGTTGTTTGGTGGCGTGCCTGAGTCTGCGACCGTCGCTGCGCGCATCTTAAGCTTTGGCCGCGTGCACAACACCGTCGCGCTCATGCTGCCTGCGATGTTGTGCGCGGGACTGCTGGCGATTGTGTGCGGCACGGTGGCCGCGTGGCGCGTCGGCTCTCGCCTCGATCGGGCGATAGGCGCGCTGAGCGTGGTCGCTGTCAGCACGCCGCCGTTTTGGCTTGGTATCATCGCCGTCGTCGTGCTCGCAGGTGCGCTGCGCTGGCTGCCGGCAAGCGGCGCGTTTTCGCCGGAGGTTGCGCCTCAGCTCGACGCTGTGTTGTGGGATCGCGCGCGTCACAGCTTGATGCCCACAGCGGTGCTGACGTTTGCGTATTTGGGGACATGGTTGCGTTACGTTCGCACCGGTGTTGTCGAGGTGGTGCACGCTGACTTCGTTCGCACCGCGCGCGCCAAAGGTGCGGGGCCGCTTCGTGTGGTTGCGCACGCGCTGAAAAACGCGTTGTTGCCGTTTGTGACCGTGGTGGCGCTGTCGTGTCCTGCGTTGTTTTCGGGCGCGCTGTTGACCGAGACGGTTTTCGCATGGCCGGGGGTGGGGCGCTTGCAGTACGAAGCCATCATGAACAACGACAGCTACGTCGCCATCGTGTTGTTTTTGGTGTCGGCGGCACTCGTGATGATAGGCAGCCTGGCGGCGGATGTGCTGTACGTCTTGCTCGATCCGCGGCTGCGGACGCGGCGCGCGCCATGATCCTCAACGTGATCCGTGACGCGTGGCGCGCGGCCCGTCTGATTGACACGCTGGCGTTCGCGGTATTGCTCGCGATCGCTGTCGCCGCGTTGTTGGCCCCGGCTTATGGTGCGCTCGTCGGCGTGCACCACGACACGCCGGACTTGACGCTGCGCTACGCCAAAGCCGCATGGCCGCACGTGCTTGGCTGCGATGCCATCGGGCAAGACGTGCTGCTGCGTTTGCTGTTTGGCGCCCGGGTGTCGCTTGGCCTTGGCATCGTTGCCGCGTGCGCGCAGACCCTGGTGGGCGGCAGCGTCGGCGTGCTCGCTGGCGTGCGCGGCGGCATCATCGACGCGGTGTTGATGCGCAGCGCTGACTTGCTGCTGAGCTTGCCGCTGTTGCCACTGTTGTTGGTCGCGGCCGCACTCAAGCCTGCGGGCGTTGCGCAGCCCGGCGGTGGCGTCGTGGTGTTGTTGGTTTTGCTGGTGGTGTTTGGCTGGATGTCAGTTGCGCGCGTCGTGCGCGCCGAAGTGTTGCGCACCCGCACGCTGCAGCACACGCTCGCCGCGCGGGCGATTGGTGCGTCCCCGCTGCGCATCGTTCGCCACCACGTGCTGCCGATGCTGCTACCCGTCGTGGCGGTCGCGACCACGGTGGACATCGCGCGCAACATCTTGACTGAAGCAGCGCTCAGCTATTTGGGCCTCGGCATCCGCCCGCCTGCGCCGTCTTGGGGCAATATGCTGTCGCACGCCGAAAGCGAGTTGGTGGCGCGTCCAGCGTTGGCGTTTTTCCCTGGCCTCGCCATCGTAGTCACTGTCGCGTGCGTGACTGTGCTAGGCGAGGGACTCAGGCGCGCGCGCGATCCGCGCGCCACCGCATAGGAGCTGACGATGGTGACGACGACGACAACCGCGCTGGTATTTTTATCGCTCGCGGCGTTCGCTGATGGCACACCCGCGGACACCGCACCTGTCGAGGCGCCGGCACCCAGTGCTATGGCAAGCGGCACGCAGACCTTGGCGCCGCTGCCCAATGCGATTGCGGATGTGCCGCCCAGCGCGCCTGCCGCTGCGCCCATCCCCGCTGACAGCGAGCCGGGTTTTTTTGACGAGGGGCACGTCGGTCACTACCTCGCGTGGTACGGCGCCGAATACGTCGGCATCGTCGCGCTCGGTGCGCTGTGGTTGTCGGGGGCGGCCGATCAGGTCGAGCCATTGCCCGCGCTCATCGGCCCGCAGATTTCGCTGACCCGCCCCAACCAAAGCGTGCTGTTTGACGCGCGCTTAAACGATCAGATCGGCAAGCCCTACGTCAAAGAACAAGTGCCCGCGTCTGCCGTCGGCGTCGCAGCGGTGGGGTTGTTGCTCGCAAACGCCGGTCTCGATCTCGCCACGCACCGCGATCTGCACCGCACCCACGCGCTGGTGCTCGGCGGCGCTGAGGCGGTCCTTGGCGCAGTGGCGGTCACCGAGGTGCTCAAACTGAGCGTCGGTCGTTTGCGTCCCGACTTTCGCGATCGCTATCTGCGCGCGGCCTGCGGCGGCACCATCAAAAAGCCTGAGGGGCTCGACTGCTCGACGGCGCCCAACGACGGCTTCGTGGTCACCAAAAAAGACCTCCTTGACGGCATGAAGAGCTTCCCGTCGGGCCACGCGTCGACGAGCTTTGCGCTGCTGACGTTTTTGACCTTGTCGCTTGGCTCGCAGTACTTGTGGAACGACGACGACATGCCGGCGTGGACGCAGCCGGTGTGCGCTGCGGGGCTGGGCCTCGTTGGCGCGGCCGCTGCGTACGTCGCCATGAGCCGCGTCACCGACGGGCGACACCATCTCGAAGATGTGGCGGCGGGTGCCGGCATTGGCGTTGCAGCGGGTGCTGGCGCTTGGCTGGTGCACTTCGAGCCGAGCGGTCGCGCGCGTCGTCGTGGGATTGCGGTAGCGCCGGTACCGCTTGAGGGCG
>JAYTVG010000587.1:0-1456 GCA_043744135.1 Deltaproteobacteria bacterium
TGTTGATGCACGCGAGCTTGGAGCAAGTGAAGCCGAGCGTGCCTGCGCTGCGCCGAAACCACATCCATGTGGTCGCGGCCGGCCACCACCATGCACAAGGGCTCGAGGTCGACGAAGGTGACGACGCCACCGTCGACGACGACATCGTGGTTTGTAACGCCGGCGCATACATGCGTAGCTATTGCCGCGTAGATGTAGTGTTGGAAAACGACGCTATGACGGCGCACACGCAAAGCTTGCATCAAGTGCAAGCAGCAATCGACGCCGCGCCCATCACGGATGATGCCGCACTGCAGCGCATCGTTTCTGACGCGCAACAAAGCGCCGATCGCCTGGGCGGCGAGTTGCTGCTCGACAACGTCGTGACGCTACAGCGCGGCGCTGAAGGTGCGCTTGGTCAGCTGGTCGTCGATGCGTGGCTAGAAGCGCTGCCGTACGCAGAGGTGGCCGTGACCAACGCGGGCGGTTTGCGGCAGGATTTGCCGTCCGGCCCTGTGCACGTCAAAGACGTCGTCGGCGTGCTGCCGTTCAACAACTATTTGTTGGTGGTGACGTTGACCGGCGCGCAACTGCGCGCGGTGCTTGAAAGTGACGAGTCGATCGCGGCGGGCGTGCGCTACATTTTTTCGCGCGGCGCTGACGGCAAAAAACATCTCGACACGTTGCTTGATCGCGCCGGCCGTCCCATCGCCGCCGATGCCACGCTGAAGGTCATCATCAACGACTTCATGTACCGCGGCGGTGATCGGTACGCGTTTCAAAAGTATGACGCGAGCCCCGAAGAGACCGCGATCGACTGGCGCGAGCCCGTGCTGCGCAAGCTGCGCGAGATGGGGAAGGGCGGCCGCAAACTCGACCTCAGGCCCGACGACCGCGCGATTGTAAAGTCGAAGTAAAGACCACTCACTTTACGCGACTTTAACAACCGGATCCGCGCGTTTGGTGTTCAATCAAGCACCACTCACGGAGGTTCGCTTGAAAGCTCTCATCCCGTACGCATTGCTCGGCACCATTGGCGTGGGCGGCACGCTCGCCGGCTCCTTCGCGGTGCAACCTGGCGCGCCACGCCCCGCCACAGTCGCTAACGTCGCCACCAACACCGGCTCGGTCATTGTGCACGCGGCGATTGAGCGCGACAAACTTGCTGAAAGCGGCGGCGAAACGGTGGCACGCGTCGCCCTCGAAGGCGTCCGTCCGATCACCACCAACACGCAGCGGGTGCCGGTGGTGTTGACGCTGCTGCTTGATCGCTCGGGATCGATGAGCGGCAACAAACTCGACGATGCCAAGGCCGCCGCGGAGCGCGCCATCGACGCGCTCGCCACCGGCGACACCGTCGGCGTGGTGGTGTTTGACAGCGACGTCGAGCAACTCGGCTGCGCCGTGATAGGTTCGCAGCCCGCCGAGCTCGCATCGCTGCTGGCACGCCTGCGCGCCGTGGGCCCAGCTGGCGGGA
>JAYTVG010000588.1:0-1455 GCA_043744135.1 Deltaproteobacteria bacterium
AAGGGCGCTTACGGTCTGAATATCTGCGCTGGCTTGATGCGAGTGGTGAGGTGAGTGACTTCGTTTGGCATGTGCAGCGAGGCGCCTGTTGCCCACAGAGGCCCCGACGACGACGACGACGACGTTAGCGACGGCTCTTTTTGCGCGCGCTCTTTTCGGCCTTGCGCTTGTCTTTTTTGCCTTTGTCCGCCTTGCCGCCCGCACCAGCT
This sequence comes from Deltaproteobacteria bacterium, assembly GCA_043744135.1. GTDB lineage: Bacteria > Myxococcota > UBA727 > UBA727 > VGSZ01 > JAYTVG01. The sequence continues at coordinate 210 of JAYTVG010000588.1, forward strand.
CCGGCGCGCGTGGTCGCGTAGTAGCCGGGAGGCGGCGCCAGCGGTCGTTGGCCCTGCGCACCAAACGGATTCACACCACCAAACAGCGCGCTCATGTCACCAGGGCCAGCACCGCCGAGGCCTTTGGCAAGCCCACCCATGTTGCGAAAGCCGGGCATGCGGCCGAGCAGTCCGGGCTGCATGCCGATCATCTGCATCATCTGCTTCATCATGTTGAAGCGGTTGAGCAGGTCGTCGACGTCGCGCTCGACGTAGCCACTGCCCTTGGCAACGCGCCGTTTGCGGTTGCGCTGCTGCGTGAACAGCTCAGGCCGCTTGCGCTCCTCGGCGGTCATCGACTGAACGATGGCGGCGAGCTTCGTGAACTCTTTATCGTCGACTTGTTTGCCTTGCGTCATCTCGCTCATGCCGGGGAGCTTTTCCAGCATGCTCGACACCGAGCCCATCTTTTTCACCATCGCGAGCTGGTCCAAAAAATCCTGCAGCGTCAGCTTGCCCTGCATCATGCGCTGGGCGTCTTTTTCCGCTTGGTCTTTGTCCATCACCTCTTCGAATTGTTTGACCAATCCGACGACGTCACCCATGCCTAAAATGCGGCTCGCCAAGCCCTCGGGACGAAACTCTTCGAGTTTGTCCATGGTCTCGCCCATGCCCAAAAACTTGATGGGTTTTTGCGTGATGGCTTTGATGGATAGCGCCGCACCACCGCGCGCATCGCCATCCAGCTTGGTCATGATGAAGCCATCGATGCTCAAGCGCCGATCGAACTCGACGGCCGTGCGCACCGCGTCTTGGCCCGTCATCGCGTCGACGACCAAAAACACGTTGTCGGGTTTGGTGAGCGCCTTGACTTGCTCGAGCTCGACCATGAGCTCGTCGTTGATGGCGAGGCGGCCAGCGGTATCAAACAGCACAACGTCGCACTGCATCTCGCGGGCTTTTTGCAGCGCACGTCGACACAGCTCGGGTGGCGCGACCCCATCCTCATGGTAGAATTTCACGCCCACACGGTCGGCGACTTGGCGCAGCTGCTCGACAGCTGCGGGCCGGTAGATGTCGGCGCCGACCAGCAGCGGGCGATGCTTCAGTTTTTTGAGGTACGCGGCCAATTTGCCGGTGGTGGTGGTTTTGCCGGTGCCCTGCAGGCCCACCATCATGATGGAGCCGACGGGTTTGCTGAGGCCGACGGTGGTGTCGACCGGGCCCATCAACGTCACGAGCTCGTCGTAGCAAGACTTGATGAAGT
>JAYTVG010000589.1:0-4617 GCA_043744135.1 Deltaproteobacteria bacterium
AACGGCGCGTAGACCACCCACGTGTTGATCTGGTCATCGCCGAAGGCGCCAAACAGCGGCGACGCCAACACCGCGATCGCTACGACGTTGACCAGCGTGGCACACGCCAGCGCCAGCCATACCGCCGCCAACCAGCGCGGCGCGCCACGCCGAAGCGCCACCGCCACGACCAGCGCTAGCGCGCCGGTGACGACGTCGAAGTTGCGCCCACGGTAGCTCATGATGCTGGGCATGACGCCCTCGATCGCGGCGCGGTGCATGAGCAGCTCAAGCGGCAATCGAAAGCCCGCAAACCCCACCAACAGCCACAACGGCAGGGTCGACAGTGCACGCCCCACGCGCGATAGACCGCACGCGACGGCGCCCAGCAGCGCCGCACCCACCAACACCACAAACGGCGGCGGCCGGGCGTCAAAGCGCGACAGCACGCCGGACTGAGCCAGCGCTGCCGTCACAGCCAGCCACGCGACCGCCGTCAGCGCGGCCGGCAGGCGCGCCTTTGGCCACACGGAAACGATCGCAGCGACGACCACGGCCGCCACCACCATCGCCATCGCGGCGAACGACACCACCAAAAACAGCGAGGCATCGGGCGGGTGCATACGTTCCCTCGCTAACTTTACTTTATCATAGTGCTTCGTTTAACTTTAGCAAGTGACCGCCCAAAACACCAAGCGCAACTATCGGCAGTACTGCGGTGTCGCCAAGGCGCTCGACTTGGTGGGCGAGCGTTGGACCTTGTTGTTGGTGCGCAACCTGTTGGTCGGGCCACGGCGCTACGGCGACTTGCTGGCAGAAAACCCAGGCATCACCACCAACCTGCTGGCGGCGCGCCTGCAGGCAATGGCGAAGGCCGGTGTCGTCGTCAAAGTGGACGATGACGACGGCAGCGGCGTTGGTGCGGGAGTGCAGGGCCGCGCCACTGTGTCGCGTTACGCGCTGACACCGCTCGGGCGTGCGATCGATCCCGTCGTGCAAGAGCTCGGTCGCTTTGGCCAACATCTGCTGACGGCGCCCGCCCGTGCCGGCGAGCGCCGCGATTTATTGTGGGCGTTTTCGTCGTTGCGCCGTCGCTACCGCGGCGGGCTTGGGGTCGCGCGTGTGTGCATCGTCGCAGCCGACGCCCAGCGTACGCGCAAGTTCACCTTCACCGAGGTTGCTAGCAAGTTATTGGTGAGCGATGCGCGCGCCGCCGTCAGCGACGTGATTGCGACCGCCACCACTGCGCAGTGGTTTGCCTGGTACCGCAGCGCGGACGCGACGCCGATGCACGTGGTCGGCGACGCCAAGGCCTGGCGGAGCTTTGCGCGCTCGGTGGCACCGCCGCGAGGAGCCGCCGCGCGGTCGTTTTTTTGACCCGCGGGGTGTGCGCCCCCAAGCTCTGCGTGGACCCGTGTGGTCCCTTGTGGAGTCGCGATGCACCGTTTGTCCCACCGCTTACGCCAACAGCAGCGCCGTTCGATGGCGCCGCAGTTTGCCGACACCATCGTCGACACGTTCATCGAAGGGCCGCGCTCACGGATGCCGCCCGCAGGGGCATTGGTGGCGTTGGGCGTCGGATTGGCCCTCGCGGTCGTTGTCGATCGCGCGCTCGCTGCCGGCCCACCCAAGGTCGCAACCCAGCGCACCGCAGTCGAGGGAGCGCCGGCCGCGGCGGTCGCGCGCACGGCGGTTGTCGCAACCCCGGCGATGCCCGCGCGCCGCACGGCACAGGCCGCAGCCACCGTCGTGCAATCGGGCTCGCCGACGCGCCGCGCCGATCTCGAAGCGCAGCTCAACGCCACGCTTGCGCAGGGTCAAACGCCGTACGCGGCGACGGTGTTGCTCGAGGTCGGCACCGGCCGCGTGCTCGCGGTGGCGCAGCACAGCACGCGAGGCAGTGCCGACGGGTTGGCGTTTAAGCCGATGGCGCCGGCCGCGAGCGTCTTTAAGATCGTGACGGCGTCGGCGCTGTTGCGCGCCGGCACGTCGGCCGACGCGCGCGTGTGCATTCACGGTGGCAAGACCCGCATGCAACCGAGCCTGCTCGTCGACAACGCACGCCGCGACACATTGTGCACGACGCTAGCGGACGCACTTGCGCTGTCGCAAAACGTCGCTGTCGCGAAGCTCGCGCTCCAACGTTTGGAGCCGTCAGCGCTGCGCGACGAGGCTGCACGCTTTGGCTTTTTGCAGCCTTACGGCGCCGACATCGCGCTCGCTGACGCGGGTGCGGCCAACATCCCCGACGACCCGTTTGGCTTCGCCAACACCGCGGCGGGTTTTGGCGACGTTAAGCTGTCGGCGCTGCACGGCGCGCTGCTCGCGAGCACCATCGCGCAAGATGGCGTTCGCTTTGCGCCGCGCTTCATCGATGACGACGCGCCCCTCGCTGATGGCGTGCGTGTGCTGGACCGCAAAAACGCCCAACGCATCGCGCGCATGATGGCCGATACCGTCGAGCGCGGCACCGGTCGACGCGCTTTTGCGCAGGCGCCGCGCTTCAATCTACCAGCGGCCGGCAAGACTGGCTCGCTCACCGACTACACAAGCGGCCTCGACACCACCTGGTTTGTCGGCTTCGCCCCCGTCGACAACCCGCAGGTAGCGGTCGCGACTGTGGTGGTGAACACCGCGAAGTGGCACGTGCGCGCGCCAGCGGTGGCGAAGGAGGCGTTGCGCGCGTACTTTCAAGCGCAGGCGCGCAGCGGCAGGCAAGCGATCGCCGTCGCTCAGCGGTAGCCCCGTGCTTCCGTTCGCAGCGACGTTGCGACCGCCTCGTCGCGAGCGCAACATCGGTGCGAGTCCTAAATGATCGCGGGCGGTGCGTTGCGTTGTCGCTCGCATCTTCATTGCAAGCGCGTCGTCATTGCTCGCGTCGTCAGGCTAGCAGTGGCGCCATCGCACCATCGATCTACTCAGCGTCGAGTTCGAGATCGACCGCTTCCTTCTTGCCGGTGTCGACGTCACCAGACAACAACGACAATGCGATTTGCGCCGCTTGTCGCGCCTTGTCGCGCAAGGTCTCTTCACCTTTGAGGCGTTGATACGCTTTGAGCGCGCGCTCCTCTTGCGTGCGCGCTTCCGCTTCGGCCTCTTTGAGCTTGGTCTCGACCGCTTGTCGCAGCTGTTGCCCGCTCTTTTTGTCCTGCTCGAACTCGCTCTTCGCGCGGTCGAGGTCCATTTTGAGCTTATCCTCGAACGCCTTGGCGCGGTCGAGGTCGTTGCGCATGGAACTCGCGGCACCCTTTGCCGCGGTCACCTCCGCGCGCAGTTGATCGCGCTCGGCCTCCGCTTGTTGCAGTCGCCCTTGCACCTGCTCTTCAAGATGGTCGCGTTCCTCGCTGACCGCTTTGAGTTTCGCCGTCATGGCGCTGAGCTCGACATCTTTTTGTTTTGCGCCGTCAACTTTGATTTGGGCTTCGCGCCGCACCGTTTCGATCAGCTCCTGCAGGTCGACGTTGGCTTTTTCTTTTTCGAAAACCTCGTCTTTCATCGTGGAGACTTCTTTGTCTTTGCTGCGCAGCTGCTCTTTGAGGTTGAGCACTTCACGCGCTGACGACGCACCGCCCGTGGACGAAGCGGTCGCTGCCATCTGCGCATCCTTTGCCCGGCTGGTCTCTTCGGCTGCGCGCAAGCGGGCTTCCAGCTCAGCGATCTTGCCCTTCAAATCGGAGCTTTCACGGCGCAACTGCGAGAGCTGTTGCAGATCGGCGCTCGCGGTGGGGGGCATGGACGCCGACGAAGGCGGCGCAGTGGCCGATGCTGCCGAAAATGCCGGCAGCGGTGCGGGGGGCGGCGCAGGCGCGGGCGCAGCAAATGGTGCCGGCGACGTCACAGGTTTTGAAGGCGGTTTGCTGTCGCTTTGAGGCGGTTTACTATCGCTTTGAATCAGCGCGTCAAGCTCACCAAAATCGTCGTCCAACGACGACGGCTTTTCGCTGTCGAGATCGCCGAGGTCATCAAGCGACGCCAGCAGATCGTCGTCAGACAGCGGTTGCGTCCGAGCAGCGCTCGCGGACTTTGCAGGCATGGGCTCAAGTGAGGCGAAGTCAGCGTCGTCGAGTTTGATGTCGCTGTCGCCGCCGACGTCGTTGCCAGAGCCGCCCAGGTCCAAGTCCGCGCCCAACGCCTCGAGTGCACCAAAGCCGTCGTCGTTTTTGCCACCGCCGGGAGCCGCGACGAATGCTGAAATCTTCTCGATCAAATCACCCTCGACGAACGGCTTAATCAGATAGTCTTCCGCGCGGGTTTTGAGCTTCTTATGCTGCGCAAAAGTTTCAGGCGTCGCTTCCTTGGAGGTGATGATGAGGGGAATGCCCTTGAGGTCGTTGTCTTTTTTAAGTTTGTTGCAAATCGAGTAGCCGCTCATCTTCGGCAGCTCGACGCACAACACGATGAGATCGGGACGCGAATCGCGCGCAAAGTCGAGGCCATCTTTGCCGTCGTCGAGTAGTTTGACGGAGAAGCCTTTGCCCCGCAGCACGCCGACCATCTGATCTGCAAACGGTTGTTCGGCGTCGATGAACAAGATCCCAGCCACAGACGGCTCCTTTGCGCGCAGGCGCGAGATGATCGTCCACGACGGATGCGTGCGACCGGTCCGACCTTAGGGCCCCGGGCCCCCAGACGTCAAAA
>JAYTVG010000590.1:0-4617 GCA_043744135.1 Deltaproteobacteria bacterium
TTGCTGTCGTCGGTGAGCGCGTCGCGTTTCACGGCAAACGCCTGGCCGTCAGGGAGCGTCGCGTTGCCGGTGGCGCCCGCCAACTCCTTGAGCATGCGCGCGTACTGCGCCGGTTTGCTCTGCGCGAGCACGATGGAGCAACTGGTGGCGCCGCAGGTGTTGCGCTTGCCTTGAAAGATGCGCGTGGGATCGACGACGTCCTTCATCACTTGCGCCAACAATTCTTGGCGATCGATGCCGGCCCCCATGTGTTGGGTGGCGATGCCGTGCAGTTGCGACAGCACCGACCCGCTGTTGCCCTCCGCGCGCGACAGCGCACCGCTTGATTGCGCCATCACCAGCGTGTCGAGGTTGTTGGGCGACATCTCGGCCGCCACGCGCAGCAGCTGTGTGCGCTGTTGCGAGGTTGCGTCACCGGCGACAAAATTCGCGACCGACACGGCGTTGACCACCGCGGCGCCATCTGAGCCCGCTGCGTGATCGGCGATGGCGCCCAGAATCTGCGCGCGGTCTGCGGGCGGCAGCTGCGCGAAGCTGTTCGCGGCGATCAGGTCTTTGAGGTTGTGCCCGCCGGGGTTGTTGGTGTTTTTAACCAGCGCGTCGAGTGTGGTCTTTTGCGCAGTGCTGAGCCCCGCGGGCCACGACGTCATGCCGCGCGTGGGTGCCGGTGCAAACGGCGTCGACCGCACGCTGCTTGACCCGCTTGGGAGCGCGCCTTCACGATGGGCTGCACCGCTATGAAACGCGTCGGGCTTGCTGTGCTGCGGGGTTGTTAGCGCCGCGTCGCCGAGGCTCGACGCCACCGTGGCGCGACTTGCGCCCGTGGGCTTTGCTTTGATGTCCATCGCGTGCTCCCGCCGTCGCTGTCGCGCCTGCAAGGATGAAGGCCGCGGCGAAGGCGGTCAAGCGATCCACGCTCGGGACGCGCGGGTATTAACCGTAGTGTTGGTAGATTCAGCGCGCGCGCGCGGCCGCCGCAGGCTCGGTTGCCGGCGCGTTTTGCGACGCATCGACGCTATCGATGGCTGTGAGCGCGCGGCGACCGGACCGTTCGAGATCCGCGAGCACCCGCTTGTCCGACAGCGCCTCAGCCTCGGCGATGGCTTGCGATAGGCTCTCGAGATCGTCGGTCAACCTCGACACTTGATCCGCGACCGCGCTGACCTCGACGGCGAAGCGTTCCCGATCCGACACGCGATGCTGCGCGACCGCCAACCGCAAGCGTTCAAGCAGCGCCGCTTGCGCGTCGATGGCAGCTTCCGCGCGACCGCAACCCACCTTGAGTCCGTCGACCGCGGCCTTTTGTGAGGTCAGTGCTAAGGTGGCGCGCTCGAGATGGCCGCGCGTTACCGCGTCGTCAGTGGCGCCGATGCGCTTGGCTAAGTCCGCGAGCTTGTCATCCAAGCCACGCAGCCGCGGCCCCGACACATCGGCGTGGATCTGGCCCCAGGTCTTGGCGGTTTCTATCACCGACTCCATCAGCCGGCGGGCCTGCGTGCGCGCGTCCGCTGCGGTGTCAGCGCTCATCTGCACGTCGCTGCGGATGCCGGCTTCGATGTCGTCGAAGGTCTCAAACGCGTCTTTCACTTTGACGCGCACGGGGTCAACGAGTGACTGCATGACGTCGTCAAACATGCGTACAAGCGGATCGCGCGCAGTCTCCAAACGCCGAACACCGGCGGCCGCGCTCACCCATAACCCCATCAAGCTCGCCATCGCGACGGTGGCAAACGATGTCGAGAGATTTTCGCTCGCGACAAATCGGCTGACGTTTTCGAGCGCGGCGCTACCGACCAGCCCCATGGTGCCCGCGGCCGCGATGCCCGCGAGTTGTTGAACGCGCGTCGTGCCCGCTTCCGAGCCCAGCAGGCCACCTAACGCTGCAGCGCCGATGCCGCCGCCAAGCATCAGCCCCAACAACCCGAGGCCGAAACCATTGGCCAAGGTCAAAAAGCCCAGCGCAGCCATGCCGCCACACACCGTTCCGATCAGTGCACGCACGAGCTTGTTGCTGGGTTTGTCGCGCGTCAGCGCTGCAGCGATCGAGCCGCCAAACAATGCGGCGGCTCCGGCTGCCGACGCCATCGCGGGCGGCAACGCCACCGCTGCCACCACGCCAGCGCCGAGCGCCGCACACGTCACCGCCACCGTTTCAGAAAAGAACTGCGGTGCGTCTTTGAAGGTGATGGCCATGGCGAATCCTTGCGTGTGCGTCGCGTGCAATGAACGGGTGGACGCGAATGCTTAGCGTCGCATCTCAAAAGCGCGCGCCTTTTGCGTCTTCATCATGTCTTGCGCGCCGGCGGACGAGGCTGCGGGTGCTGCTTGCACCGTGCCCAACACCGCGTCCATGTTGGCGGCCTCCTGCGCAAGATCCGCGCTGCCGGTTTTGTCGGCGTAGCCGCGCAACACCGCGCGTTTTTCTTCGAGGTTCTTTTTCGCTGCGACCACGTCGCCGCGGCCGTAGGCCTGCATCGATTCCGTCAGCGCCAAGCTCGCCTCCACTTGCAGCACGCGCACGCGCACGTCGTTGTTGCGGCTGCTCTCGACGGCGTTTCCGTCGCTGGTGCGCACCACGCGGAACGCATCGGCGCGGTTGGCGAGCAAGCTATCGACAGCCTCGCCGGCCTTTTTGTAGGTGAGCTCGGGTGCTGCGATGGCCTCCGCGACGGGCCCGTCACCGACCGCGAGCTTGATGAGCACGTGGCGCGCTTCGCCCGCGGCGAGGTCACCGACGTCGATCATGACGCGATCGTTGAGCACGACGCGGCTGCCGGGCGCATCGACCAATGTGAACCCGCCGAGGTTTTTTGGCAGGTAGACTTTGGTGCCGGCGGCGATCACCGCGGCCCCGTGCTTCAGCTCGTCGTCGAGGATCTGCGCCATCTGCGCGCCGTTGCGCAAATAGTGGTAGCGACCGCCGCCTTCGACCGCGATGTGCTCCATCAAGTCCTCGTTGTAGTCGAGGCCGACGCCGATGGTGGATGTGGTGACGGCGGCCTCGTGCATGCGCGCGACGTGGCCGGTGAGCGTTGCCTCGCGGCGATCGCCCTCGGTGGGGCGGCCGTCGCTCACCAAAATCACTCGACCAACCCGCCCCGACAGGTCCGCTTTGGCAAGCGCACTTTTGGCAGCCATCAAACCGCCGTCGATGTTGGTGCCGCCGCCTTCTTCGATGCGCCGCACGACGTCAAGCGCACGATTTCGATTGGCGTGGTCGAGTGTCGAGATGGCGTAGTCAACGCTGACGTCGGTGCCGTAGGTGATGATACCGAGTTGGTCGCCGTCATTCATGCCGCGCACGAAGCGCTCAGCTGCGTTGCGTGCGGCTTCGATCTTGTCGCCCGCCATCGAACCTGAGCGGTCGATCACGAGCACTGCGGTGAGCGGCGCCTTGGTCTGCGTGCCGTTGGCGGTGATGGCGAGGTCCATGAACAACGGTTCGCCACCGCTCACTTGCCCGCGATCTAAGCGTGCGCGCACCTCGACCGTGCCGTCGGAGTACAACAGCTCCGTGATCGGCGTCGCCGCTGACACGGGCGTCGGCACCGGGTCAGGCCGCGGTGGAGTTGGCGCAGGGTGGTTGAGGCGCGGCACCAACAAGAAGGCACCTGCGAGCGTGGCAAGGGCGAGTCCAAAAACGACAGCGGTGCGTTGCATGCGATTCCTCGTTTTGTTCCGACAACAACCGTTCAGCCTAGCGCTCCAACACAGACAACACGTGAACCGCGCGGGGTCCACAGCGCATCGTGTGCCACAAGAGTATCAACGCGTTCGCAGTAAAAACGATCTCGACTGGGATCACATTCGCGCAACTTTTACGAGTTCATCCACCTACATGTGGGACGCAGCCGACGCGTCACAGGCTGGTGGTGCAGATTGAGGTGCAGCTACCGTCGTTAAACAACACGCCGTTGTCGCATTGTTCTTGGCCCGTCACGCGCCCGTTGCCGCAGCGCGTGAGCGTGCAGTTGGCGTCGCAGCCTGGGGCGTCCGTCGGCGAACCGTTATCACACTCCTCTAAGCCTTCCACGATGCCATCGCCGCAAAAGGTTCCCGACGTGCAGTGCTTGGTGTCAAAGGTGCAGTTGGTGACGTTACACAGCACCCAGCCGCCGACCGCGGGCGAGCCACCGCCAAACGCAGGGCCGCACGCTTGATCTTCGCCCGCGCCCCCGAAGTCGTGCCCGTCACATTGCTCGCCCGGGTCGACGACGCCGTCGCCGCACGATTGAGGTGGCGTGATGCAGGCGCCCAGCTCCAGGTGGCAGTTGGCGTCGCAGGGCGCAAAACCGCTGTATCCCTGCAAGACGCTGCACGAAGCACCTCCCGCGAACTCGCAAGCGCCATCTTCGCCAGGCTGCACTACGCCGTCACCACAGCGCGACAGCGGCGTGACAGCAGACGCAGCCACCACGTAGCTGACCGCAGTGTCGCGCTGTTTGACCTCGAGCACATAGTCGCCGGCGTCGAGCACCAGCGGCACGTCGATGCCGAGGTGCGCACACTGGTTTCCCTGCACACCCGCGCCTGCGAACGCGACCTGCGTGCCGTTTTTGTGCCGCAAGCGCAGCGTGGTTCCGATGTCTTGGATGCACAACGCGTCGTCACCGCCGA
>JAYTVG010000591.1:0-4617 GCA_043744135.1 Deltaproteobacteria bacterium
GGCAACCCCGTGGGTCGTGATCGCCGTGCAATTGAAAGTGTGAGCGTTGTTCATGGCGATTTCACGCGCGCCCGACAAGCCCCGTTTGCGCGCACAATGGCGAAAAGCCGTGGCGCCACCGAGCACCGCTGCGTCACGATTGCAACCTCGATGCGCGGCCTCACAGCCCGAATCGGTATGCCACCCGCACGAGCAACTCGCGGCCGCCTGCCGGTAACGGCGCGTGCCCGCCGTCGTAGGGTTGCAAGTAGCGGTACTCGGTATCGAAGATGTTGTGCACGGCTAAGGTGGCGTCGAGGCCGTCGAAAAACACGTCGCGGTAGACGCCCGCGACCCCCGCCAACACCGCCGGCGGCTCGCGCTCGACCTTGCCGTTGGCGGCGCCGAGCCAGCCGTAGCGCTCCGAGATGAGCACGAGCGTGGGCGCCACGCTGAGGTGGCTGGTCGCGTTGAAGCGTGCACTGAGCGCGAGCTTGTGCGCCGGCACCGCGCGCAACACGTCTTGGCCGCTGTCATACAACGGCACTTCGTTGAGACCGCCGTTGGTGACGAAGCTATAGCTCGCGTTCAGCCCGCCCCACGCCTCAAGCATCTTGAGCTCGAGCTCGACGCCCTGCGAGCCCGTGCGCGAAAAGTTCGCGTACTCCTGGACGTTTTTTGTGCTGTTAAACGAGTACACAATGGGTCGTTGGACCTCGATCCGAAACGCCGACGCACTCACCGAAATCGTCTCGGTGACGTCGTAGCCGAGCTGCCCCTCGTACACGGTGGCGTTTTCCGGTTTGATGTCTGGGTTGAGGGTGATGTTCTCGACGCCAGGGGGCTTAAACGCTCCGCTCAACAGCGCTTTGACCCACAAGCGGTCGAAACTCTTCGTGAGCGCGAGCCGCGGCACAAAGGAGAAGCCCGCTGCGCTGTGGTACTCCACGCGCGCGCCCGCGGTGACGTTGACGATCTCGCTATTTAACGACAGCTCCGCGAACGCCGCCGCGTTGTAGTACGCGATGCTCGCCTTGCCGTTGGCAAACGGCGTGTTGAGTCCGATGTATTTGCCGGACGCGGGCAACACGGCGTTTGCAAGATCCGCGTACGCATCGAGGCCGACGGTGAGCACGATGCCGTCGTAAATGTACCAACGCGACGGCACTTGCAGACGCAAGCGGTCCGCGGTTTTGTAGTACGTGAACTCGAATTCCTTGTACTCGAGAAAGGTGCCGCCAGAAAACCACGGCATCTGCCGCTTGAGGTTGAGGCGCGGGACGATCTCGACGATGTCGGCCAAGCGCAGCACGTACGACACGTCGACGTGGGCGGCGTAAAACGAGTTGTTGATGGGCGCGTCGAGCGCAGCGTCAAAATGGTCGCGCTCGCTTTCACGAAACAAATCCACCAACAGCTTCACCGTCAGCCCGCGCCACGACGCACCCGCCGTCAGCCACGTCGGACTCTCACGCGCGTTGTCCCAATTGGCGCGATAGGACTTACTGCCGTAGCCGTCGCGATACACTTTGTCGGAGCGCGCGGCCTCACCGCCAAAGACGTTCGCCCACAGCTGCAAACCGTCGACCAAGCCGCCGCTAAGGCGTTGGCCGTACACCAGCTCGCCGTTGGCGCGGCCAAAGCCCTGCCACATCTGCCCGTACGTGACGGTGCCCTCGACGCCTTGTGCGGCGGCGTTGCGCGACACGATGTTGATGACCGCGAGTTCTGCGAAACCGCCGTACAGCGACGATCCCGGTCCGCGCACCACCTCGACGCGCTCGATGGCAGCGACGGGAAAATGATTTTCTATGGGCGCGGTGAGGTACATGGTTTCGTTGATCTCAAAGCCATCCCACAGCACGAGCACCTTGCCCTCTTGGCCCCAAATGCCGCGAAAGATCGGACCCACGCCGCCCTGCACGTCGGTGCCGAACGAAAAACCCGGCACCAAATGCAATAGATCGATGAGGTCACGGGGGGCGAGGCGGACGATCTCATCGCGCGTGATCACCGTGACGATGCCAGGAGAGTCGCGCAGTCGCTGCGTGGTGCTCGACGCCACGCTCGTTTGCGTGTTGAGCGCTGCTTTGGCGGTCTGCTGCTGGATGTCTTCGAGGTTCAAATCGTCGTCGGAGGGCGTCGGCGCTGCGTTCGATGCGGGCGTTTCAGGCGCGTCTGCAGCGTTTGGTGTCGAGGGCTCCGCCGCGGTGTCCGGTGACGGGGTCGACGCGGCGGGCGGCAGCGTCACCGAGGGCGCGGGCGCGTCTTGGGCGTGAGCACGGGCGAACGACAGCACAGCAAGGACGACGACAGCACGCTTCATTTCACTGACCTTCGGAAGTGAACACTGAAAAAAACTCCATCGACGTTGCGAGATGAACAATGCAACTCACAACTCGCGAGAGGTGGGTGAGCGCGTGACATTGGCGTCGCGCGACGCTGACGCCGCCTCGACGCGCCGTGTCAGCGCCGAAAGCCGTTTAAGGTACCAGACGCCTGCGCACCGACCAGGCCAGCAGCAATCGCGGACTTGCTTTGCCCGGCAACCGCCATCTTCACCACGTACCAGTACATGCCGGCAGGATAGATCTCGACGATGTCGCCCGCGACAATTTTAGCTGCGAGTTGTTTTGCCATCGCTGCAGTGACGTTTTTGCTGAGCGCCGGTGGCACGTGGCCGCGGCTGTCGAGCTGCGCTTCCACCTTGCGGCACTCAGCGATCAAGTCGGGCACGCTCAGCAGGCGCGCCTTGCCGGGCAGCTCCGGGTTTTCTGCCGCGGCGTCGACGGCTTTCGCGACCGGCGGTGGTTGTTGCACCTCTGGCCGCAGCTCGGGAGGGGCCGCGACGGGCGGCGGCAGTGCTGCGGGCGGCGGCGCTGACTCCACGGCCGGCGGCGATGGCTCCGGCGTGGCGGCAGGGACAGCGACGGCGGCGGTCGACTCTTTGGCGAACACTTTGGCTGGCCGCTTCGTCGTCGGCACTGCGACGTTGACGGCCGTTTGTTGCGTCGGCTCCGGCTCCGGTGGCGCGACCTGCACAGCTGCGATCACCGGCGCTGGCACCGCGCTCACAGCAGGAGCCGCCACCGGCGCTTGCGGCTCCTGTGCGCGCACGGCGTCTGCGATCTCTTGCGCCGACGACGAACGCGGGCGGACCGCGACCCACGTGACAGCAGCGGTGCCCAACAGCGCTGCGCCGACCATCGCAGCGAGCGCAGCACGTGGCCGCTGCGGGCGCGTTTGCGACACGGAATCGAGCTCAACGTTCACCGAAAATTCGGGAGGCAACGTCAGCTGCGCCTGCTCGGTCATCGTGTGCGGGGTTTGCGACAGTGAGCGCAGCCCTGCCCGCGTCAGTGCCGAGCGCGGCGTCGCACCCGACAACGACGCCGCCGCAACGCCACGCAACTGCGGGTGGCTGCTGACGTTTGAGCTGTGCGACAGCGGAGTATGCGGCAAGCTCGTGCCAATCAAGCTGTCGATGGGCCGGCCCTCGATGAGCGCGTCGACGTTTGGAAACAACCGCGCGACCCAAGCGGCGACTGCTTTTTGGTCGGGTTTGGCGGGACGGTCGCCCAAGAAGTCTTCCAGGGCATCGTGCATCGCGAGCGCTGACTGGTAGCGATCGTCGGGGTTTGCAGCCAAGCAGGTGTTGATGATGCAATCAAGAACCGCCGGCAAATCCGGCCGCACCATCGCTGCGGGCTTCCACTCGTCCGTCAAGCGCGCACGCAACAGCTCGATGTCGCCAGCACCCCTAAACGGCGTATGTCCCGTGCAGCCTTGGTACAAACACACGCCCAGTGAAAACACGTCCGCGCGCTGATCCACCTCGCGCGACATCACTTGTTCCGGCGCCATGTACGCGAGCTTTCCCTTCAGCATGCCGGTGACAGTTTTTGCGAGCTTGCCTTCCGCCTTGGCGACGCCAAAGTCCAAGACCTTGGTGACGCCGTCGGTGCTGGTCATCAAGTTTTGCGGCGACACGTCGCGGTGCACGATGCGCATGGGCGCGCCTTGATCGTCGACGGCGGTGTGTGCGGCTGCGAGCCCAAGTGCGGCATCGGCGATCACGCGCACGATGAGGTCAACGTCATAGACGTTTTGGCGGTGCGCCTCGCGAAACAGTTTCGACACCGTGGGGCCGCGCACCAACTCCATGGCGATAAACGGCACCCCGTTTGCGTGATCGATCTCGAACACCTGCACGATATTTGGGTGATTCAAACGCGCCGCAAGCCGCGCTTCATCCATGAACATGTTGACGAAATCGTCGTCGCTGACCAGTTCAGGTTTCATGCGCTTAAGCACGCACAACTTACCGAACCCCCCCATGCCTTGCAGCTCACACTTAAACACGTCCGCCATACCCCCGCTGCCGAGGTAGGCGAGCGGGCGGTAGCGCCCCAAAAACGGGATCCCGGGTGCAGGGGCTTGGCTCACCCAAGCACACTGGCATCGTCGGCACCTTCCGGCAACTTTCGCGACTTGCGCGTCGTTTTGAGACCGCGCGACGTGTCGGGAGATGCAAGCGGCGAGCACGCGCGGCCATGTTGAGTCGACGCTTGAGCATCGCGCGTGCGTGTGCGATGCCCAGCCAGTGACCACCCGCAGCCAGCACGACGTCATCATCTT
>JAYTVG010000592.1:0-1444 GCA_043744135.1 Deltaproteobacteria bacterium
CGCGCGAGCGTCTTTGCGCGACGTGGGCCGTGTCGACCACGGGCATCGCTGGACCTGGCGGCGGCAGCCCCGAAAAGCCCGTCGGCCTGGTGTGGTTCGCGGTGAGCGGGCCGCACGGCACGGTGGCGTACAAAAAGAAGCTGCCTGACTTTGGCCGCGACCGCATTCGTGAGATGGCGGCCGCTTGGGCGCTGCGCTTTGTGCTGCAGACCATCGCGCAGCACGGGACCCAACCGTGAAACTTCACGTCGCGCATCGCTTCTCAAACGTGACACTCGAGCGTTTTGTCGACGTGTATTTTTCTGAAGCGTTCAACAACGCGGTCGCTGCGGTGTCGGGACTCAAGACCCGCGCGCTTGTGAGCGACACCGTTGCATCAAACGGCCTGCGCCACCGTCGCGTGCGCATGACGCCCGACATCGCACTGCCGGCATCGATCGCAAAATTGGTGTCGCGCGAGCCCATCGCTTGGGATGAGGTCAACGTCTACGACGCGGCCACACACACGGCGCGCTACCACATCGACAGCGCCGCAAAAGAGCGCGTGCAAATCAGCGGTGACATCCGTTTCGTCGCGGACGCAGATGGTGTGCGCCGCATCATCGACGGCACCATCCACATCAAAGCGCCGCTGGGTTTAGGGATGCTGGTTGAGCGTTTCGTCGAGGATCAAACCGCAAAAGGCTACGCGAAGATCGCGGTGTTTTTGCAGCGCTGGCTCGATGACCACGCGTGACGGATCAGTGGGCAGCGGGCTGGGGCACGATCTCGATGGTGTCGCCGTGCAGCCGCAACTTGAGGTTGTCCTCGTTGAGATGTTGCCGTCCTGAGTTTTTCACTTGGGCCTTGATGGCGTCAAACGGCACGTCCAGCACCGCGAGCGGGTCGAGAAATTCGCCGCTCACGTCGGTGACCGCGAAGTGCAAATGGGGCCCGGTGCTGCGGCCTGTCGAGCCGACTAAGCCCAGCGCGTCGCCTTCTTCGACGAGCATGCCCGTTTGCACCATGATCTCAGACAGATGCGAGTAGTGCGTGCGCACGCTGTCGCCGTGGTCGATGACGATGTGCTTGCCGTAGCCACCCTGGCGCCCTGCATAGACAACCAATCCCGACGCGGCCGCGTACACGGTGCTGCCGATCGGCGCGTCGAGATCGCACCCTGCATGAAACTTGCGCACCGACGTGATGGGATCGTTGCGCACGCCAAACGGGCTCGACACCACCATGGGTGCCAAAGGCGCGTGCAAGATGAGCTCGCCGTCAGTGCGCGGGATGCTCGCCACCGTGCCGGGGACGTTGGCGGCGCGCAGCTCGTCGACGCTTTCATCAACCGCGACCAGCACCAAACGCACCCGCGACTCGAGATCCGCCGGTAACACCACACCGCGCGTGCGGTCGGTGTCGAGCTCGACTTCCAAGGTGGCGCGCGCCCGCACGAACGCGC
>JAYTVG010000593.1:0-4581 GCA_043744135.1 Deltaproteobacteria bacterium
ACCCCGCCGCCGCCGCCTTGCGCGTCAGCGTGACCGCGCTTGAGGGGATGAAGGATCAGCGCGCCAAAAACACCGCGCTGCTCGGCTGGCTGGTGCTGGCGCAAGCCGACGGCGCGGACGGCAGCGGGCTCAACCACGCCGCAGGACTGCTTGGACCCATCGCAGCGCGGGCGGCAACCGACGCGCGGGTGGCACCTGCGCAAGCGTGGCTCAACGCCTTGAGCGCCCGCACCGTCGATGCTGGCGTCGTCACGAGCGCCGCAGCAGACGCGGGTGTGACGTCGGCAGCGACGGTCGACGCCGGCGTGCCAGACACCTATGAAATCGCGCTGCAGCGCGCGCAGTCCGCGGCCACCGCCGGCCGCAGCAGCGCCGCAGCGAAGGCGTTTGGTGCCGCGCTCAAGCTCAAGCCCGGCGACGTCAAAGCCGAACTTGGTTTGGGCGGCGCGCTGTTGGCGCTCAACCAGCACGAACGCGCGCAGCAACAATTTCAGCGCGTCATCACCAAGGACCGCAGCAACGCGCCGGCATTTTTTGGTTTGGGCGAAGCGTTGCGCGCGCAGCAAAAAACCGAGGACGCAAAGGCAGCATTTTCGACCTACCTCGAATTGGCGCCCACGGGGCCGCAAGCGGAAGCCGCGAAAAATGCCATCAGGCAGCTCGAATGACGGCGCACGACTGCGAACAGGCTCGCGTCTGCGGTGGCGTCGGCAGCATGCGCGTCAACGTGCGCGTGGTCAGCGCGGTCACTTTGTTGTTGACCTTGGCGTGGGCAGCGAAGGCTGATGCGCAGCCGACCGCCACTGTGCCGCGTTCGGCGTTGTTGTCGGAGGTGTTGGCTGGTTTAAGCGCGAGTGCCGTGTCGCAAGTCGGGCTCGAACACTACGCGCTCGCGGGCCTCGACGGTCTCGCCGACTTCGACAAGTGCCTGGGCAGGCGCGGCAACGGCGCTCAAGTGGTGCTGACTTGCGGGGCGCGCACCGCGACGTTGCCGTGGCCACCCACAACGACCAACGATGCCGCGCAGTTGTTGAGCGAAACCGTGCACCTGTTGTCGGGGCGAGGCACGAGTGACCTTGAACTTGAGCGTCGTGTCGCGCGGGCGCTTGCGCGCAGCGTCGACGATCCATTCACCGCGTACCTACCGCCCGAGATCGTCTCGCTCATGGCGGGCGCCCGCGCGGCCAACTTCCTCGCGAACCCCGGCATCGAGGTGTGGCCACGCGATCCTTCACGTGTCCGTGAAGTCGCGCGCGGTAGCAGCGCGCAGCGCGAAGGCGTGTTGGCGGGCGATACCCTCGTCACCATTGATGACACCAACACCAACAAGTTGACGTTCCCAGAGATCTCGGCGCTGTTGGCGGGCTCGAACGATTCCATCGTGCGCATCGTGCTGCGCAACGAAGACGGCGACGCTCGCAAGGTTCTGTTGACGCGAGTGACCGCACCCGACAGCGCCGTCACCCACCGTGTGCTTGACGAGGGCGTGCTGTACGTGTCGCTGCCGAGCTTCACGCAGGGCGTCGCCTCGCGCGTCAGCAAAATCGTGCGCGACGCGCAGGCGAGCGGGGTGATCTTGGACCTACGCCACAACGGCGGCGGTTTGGTCCCCGAAGGCGTCGCGGTCGCCGACGTGTTTTTGCGCGACGGTCCGATCGGCGGCGTGCGCTCGGGACCGGGACGCCCATCGGAGCAATACGTCGCCCACCGCGAAACCACCGACATCACCTACCCGTTGGTGTTGATCGTCGACGGTGCGACAGCGAGCGCGAGCGAACTTGTCAGCATGGTGCTCAAAGAACGAGGTCGCGCCACGGTCATCGGCACAACCACGGCCGGAAAAGGCAGCGTGCAACGCCAAATCCACTTGCCCGACGGCGGCATGTTGAAGGTGACTGCCGGCTACTACGTGGGCCCGAGCGGCACGCGCCTCGACGAGGGAGGCGTCAAGCCTGATCGTTACTTAGCCCCCGCACAGTCACGCACCGTGCCCGAAGGCGGCGAGCCCAACGACGACAGCTGGGTGCAGTCAGCGCTCGACGTGCTCGAACCGCGGCGCGAAAATACCGTGGTGGGTCCCGGGCCCGAGCCTTAATGTCGTTGTCGTGGCCGCGGCGCTGCTTACACGTAAATCGCGCGCCGTCGCACCGTACGCGCGTGTACACTGCGCAAAACGTCACCGCGCTGGAGGTTGCATGGGTATCTTAATGTGGATCGTGTTTGGATTTGTCGTCGGTCTCATCGCGCGCGCCATCCTGCCCGGCGACCAAAAAATGGGCATCATCAAAACCACGTTGCTCGGTGTCGGCGGTTCGTTTGCAGGTGGCGCCGTTGCAACCTTGGTCAACGGCGGTCAGTTCGGCGGCATGGACCCGGCCGGATTTGTCGGCAGCGTGATCGGTGCGGTAGCGCTTATGACCATCGCAGCGATGCTCAAGCGCCGCGCGTCGACGTAAGGCCCGCTACAACGACGTCACTGAGATCGACGAGATCGGCGATACCGGTGAGACCCGCCCCACGCTGAGCCATCGTTTCACGTCATCCGATCTGCTCGGCGTGCGTCGGCGCGTTTGACGTGTTAGCAACGGGTCCGCATGACACAGGTGCACAACAACACTGGCGATGCAGGGAGAGACGCACAGCGCGCCATCCAGGTTGAAGATCTCAAGCCGGTCTTCGTCGCGCTCCGGCGTAGCTTGAAGCAAGTTGCGCTGTACCGACACAACGTCGAGCGCTACCCCGAGTATATCGAACCGTTCGTTTCTGGCCTGCAAGCGTATCTTGCACGACACAACATGCTGTCGATCAAGGTCGACCCGCAGGCCTACAAGCTGGGTCGTGAGGTCGTGTTTGAAGACGACGCGCGCGACGGCAACATCATCTATCCGCTGTGGCAGGCGGGCGTGCGCATGCTGATGTTCAAACAAGGCATCACGTCTGAAGAGGTGCTGCGGTTTTTCCTGCTCTGTCGCGGCGCCATGGACGACCAGCGCAAAAACCGCGAAGACATCGTGACGCAACTCTGGAAAGCCGAGCTGCAGTCGATCGAATACGTCGTGGTGGAAGGCTTCAAGGCCCTGCCGGACGAGGACCTCGAGGAGGTCGAGATCGAAGTCGAAAAGGTTGTCGCTTATTTGTACCGCCAACTGCAGTCCAATTCCGACGACTATCTGCGCTTTGCACGCGTCAGCGCTGACGACCTCGACATGCAGCTTGACGATGTCGACCAAATGCGGGGCGCCGTCGTCAAAGGTGTCACCGCAAACGCGGCTGACAAAGCGCGCATCCAAAAGTCGGTCCAGACTGAAGAAGCGCGCCACCTGCAAAAGATGGTGGTGGTGCTGTTTCAATTGCTCGAACTCGACACCTCCGAAGAAAATTTCGAAGACGTCGCAGAAGCGTTCGTCCAGCTGCTCGATGCGCTTATTTTGTCCGAACAATTCACAGCCATCTCGCAAATTCGTGAACGCTTCACGGTGTCCGCCAACAAGCCCACCGCAAAAAGCGCGACGCGCGACCTGATCGCTCGGTGTGAAGAGCGCTTCGTCGCACGCATGGGCGAGTCGCAGCGCATTCAGGCGATCGGCAATGTGCTTAACGCATCGCTCGCTAAAGACAGCGCTGGCGTTCGAAGCTATTTGTTGAGCCTCGGCGTCGAAGCGTTGATCCCGCTGCTCGATATGCTCGAGGTGTTACAGCTGGCGCCCAACCGGCGCTTGGTCGCCGAGGTCCTCGCTGAGGTGGGCAAGGCGAACATGGCGCCCTTCGTGTCGCGCTTGCAACATCCCGCGAGCAACATGGTCAAAGACATGTTGTTCATCATCGATCGGCTCAACCCGCCCAACAAGTTCGGCATCTTCGCGCAGGTGCTCGAGCATCCAAACCCGATCTTGCGTCTTGAGACCCTCATGGTCATCGGCAAGAGCGGCGCCAACGAATGTTTCGACCACTTGGCGCAGGTCATTAAAAAACACCCGGACGCCCAGATGCGCCATCAAGCGGCGCGGCTGTTGCCGAACTTCGCTCCCGAAAAAGGCGCAGGGCTCTTGCTTGACCTCGTCAAGGCCGAGTCGTTTGAAAAACTCAGCGGGCTCGATCAGCAGGCGCTGTTTTCTGCGCTCGTGCAGCTGCGCGCGGTCACCACTGAGAAATTCATCGCGGACGTGTTTCAGCAAAAAAGCGGTATGTTTAAAAAGCGCGTTGATGAACTCAAAGTGCTCGCTATCGGAGGCATTGAGAGTGCGCCCTCGGTGCCAGGCCTGCAAACGCTCGCGAGCGTCGCGCAAGACGGCAAGTCTCATTCAAAGGAAGTCGTCGACGCGGCGCTTGCTGCAATCGTGAAAGTGAAAGCAAAGTTGTTCGGCTAACAGTTGGCTGAGGTGCGCGATGACGGGTGGGCCGCCAAAATCTGCTGCGCTCGGGCAGATCGATCTGAAAAAAGCGGTACCCCCGGTGCAACGGGGCCGCGACACCAAGCTGCAACAGCTCGGGCGCCAAGCCATTTCGACGCTGTACATGCTCGTGCGCAACGTCAAAATGTACGACCCCGACAACGACATCTTCGTTCAGCCCTTCGAGAAC
>JAYTVG010000594.1:0-4575 GCA_043744135.1 Deltaproteobacteria bacterium
CAAGGCGTCGGTGCTGTCGGCTACCACCTCGTGCAACACCTCGCGCGTGACGGCGCAAAAGTGTTCGCATGTGACATCGACCAAGAAAATCTCAAGCGCATCTCCAACGATTTTCGCGCCGTCGAAATCGTCGCGCCCGACAAAATCTATAGCGTCGAATGCGATGTGTTCGCACCGTGCGCGCTCGGCGCCGTCATCAACGACGACACCGTTCCTCAGTTCAAGTGCGGCATCATCGCCGGCAGCGCCAACAACATCCTCGCCGACGAGGACAAGCACAGCGCGATGTTGGAAAAAAAGGGCATCTTGTACGCGCCCGACTACGTCATCAACGCCGGCGGCCTCATCAACGTCGCAAACGAGCTCGAGGGCTACAACCGCGAGCGTGCGGTGCAGCAGGCCGCGAGCATCTACAACATCGTGACGTCGATCTACCAGATCGCGCGTGACGAAAAGATCACCACGCTGAGCGCGGCAAACGCGTTGGCGGAGCGTCGCATCGCGCGCATCGGCCGCATCAAGGGCACCTACACCGGTGTGCAAGTGCAAAAGCGCGCGCGCGGCATCATCTAGCGCCGCCGTGGGTTGACGATGAGCGCGCGTCGCTGTCGACGTGCGCGGCCGCTGGCGTGTGAAAGCCATCAAATTTCACTGTTCGTCTCCCAACGTCGATGAATTCTATGGTTCATCTCCCAAGGTCGATGAATTGTTTTCCGTCTCGCATTGGCTAAGCCACGCGGTTTGGGTTGCGTGAAACCGGGCTTGTCCTTACAATCACGCGCCCCGTGCACCGCGGGGTTTGCAGGAGACGCCATGGCTGCCCGCGCACGCGAAAAAGACCTCACCCCTGCTCAGATCAAAGAGCTGGTCACCATGCTCAGCGATAAGCGCGAGGAACTCGTGGGTGCGCTCAAAAATCGTCGCACCGGGGCCCAGGGCGAAAGCCGCGCGGGCAAGGGCGACGAGGCGGATCAGGCCTCCGAAGACGCGGAGGTGGCGCTTGAAACGCGCCTGATGGACCGTGACGCGAAACTGTTGCGCGAGGTCGAGCGCGCACTTGAAAAGGTCAAGTCGAGCACCTACGGCCTGTGCGAAGGCACCGACGAACCCATCGGCTACGCGCGCTTGAAGCTGCGGCCCTGGACCCGCCACAGCGTCACGTACAAAGAAGAGCTCGAACGCGAGGCCAAACGCCAAGGCGGCGACAGTTAGCGCGGCCGGCAACAAACGCGCGTCACTCATGATGCGCATTGCCATCGAGGGCGTTAGAGATGCGCGCAACGGTCCGCCAACCACTGCACGATCGCTAGCGTGATGGGGTGGCCGAGCTTGCGCTCGATGTCGAGATACACCGGCGCAGAATTCGCCTCCAACAACACGTAGCGGGCGCCGTCAAACTTGAGGTCGATGCCAGACAGCACGTGGTGGCAGGCGCGGGCGGCGCGCAAGCACATGGCCGCGACCTCGGGCGGCAGCACGTGCTCAACATAGCTGGCCCCACCGGTGCGGTACGCCGCTCCGCTGCGGTAATCTAAGGTCGTCGATGCGATGCTGACGCACGACACGATGCGCTCGCCGACGACGGTGACGCGGATGTCCTCCCCCTGCACACGCTCTTGCAAGATGAACGGCGACGCGGTGGCGGCGTTCAAGCGTTGCATCACGTCGTCGTCGACCAACAGGGTCTCGGCACCGCCGCCGCTGGGTTTGACCACCACCGCGCAGCCGAGTTCACGCATCGCATCCACAAACAAGCCTGCGCTGGCGGGATGGTTGGTGATTAACGTGTGCGGCAACGCCACCCCCGCACGCTTCAGCGCCGCGAGCTGCAGCGGTTTGTGGTCATATGGTGCCGTTGCGAGCAGAGGATTCACAACAGGTTTGCCGCGTAACTCCATGTCCATAATGAGACTTTGAGCGAAACTCGAGCGCTCGTTTTGCAGGGCGCCGCGCTTAAACCAGCCCTCCGCGGTGTCGGTAACCTGTGGTTGCGCCAACAGCGCGTACACGGCGGGATAGCTGCGCATGACGAACGCGTCGCACGCCTCGACCTCGTTGCCTTGGACCAGCCACGTGTCGGTATCGCACGACACCGCCGACCCAGCCGCGACCGCAGCCAGCGAAAACACCTCCGCGTGATGGCCGGCCCCGCGCGCGATAGCGCTGGTGTGGATGACGAGCGGATCTTCAGCACGACCAAAAACGCCGAGTTTCATGATCGCACGGTGCTGGCGGCGGTGCGGCGCTGTCAAGCTGGCTGGGTGTGAACGTAGTCACATGTGCGCACGCAACTTCTTTTCACTACATGCGAAACTTCATCACACACCCGGGAGCCTGCAATGACCACCATCCGCGACCTCAACAGCAAGATCAAAAAAGCCCAAGCCGACGCCTTCATCACGGCGAAGGAGGCTGCGGGCGTCGTGAAAGCTGCTGCACCGGTGACGCCTGCGCGCGCGAAAGCCGTCGCGGAGTTGTTTGAGCGCGGCACACCTGACGTGCGCCCCGGCATGATGATGACGATGGCGATTCCCGAATCCCCCGGCCAGTTGATCTTGGAGCAAGGCGCGCGCACCAAGTTCGAAGGTTTCTTCGAGAAAAACGGCGTTCCCGCCGGCCAACAAAAGGCAATTTTTAAGGAGCGCGCCCAACGCACGCTCGATCGCGCGGCTGGCTTTGAGCGCGGCGGCGTGGCCGGTCCCGCTGGAGACGCGACGCCCGACCCAATGCCGAAGCTGGCGGCCGCTCCCAAGCGGTTGAAGTGGATGTTCGACATCAACCTCACGCCTGAGGGTCTGATGGACATGACCAAAACTGCGTACATCGACACCAAAAAAGACGAGATGTACCTGCGCCAATCCGGCTGGGGTCCTGCCGGCGCGATGCGCTCCACCTGGTACGGCCCGATGAAGCTCGCGGAGCCCTTGGCTGACGACGGCGGCATGATGCACACGATGGCGTTCCCCGAAGGCGGCGGCGACCAGGCGATCACGCTAGCCGTCGGCGAAGGCGCCGCAGACGGCGGCATGATGCACACCATGGCGATTCCCGAAGGCGGCGGCGACCAAGTGTTCACGCAGGCAGTCGGCGAAGGCGCCGCAGACGGTGGCGGCATGCAAACGATGGCGTTCCCCGAAGGCGGCGGCGACCGGGCGATCACGCTAGCCGTGGGTGAAGGCGCCGCGGATGGCGGCGGCATGCAAACGATGGCGTTTTTGCCGGGCCAAGAAAACGGCGCCGACCGCGGTCTATAAGCTAGCCGCGCTCACGGCGGTAGCCCAGCTTGCGCAAGCTGGTTTCCGTTGTGGTCCAGTCCGGTTCCACACGCACCAAGAGCTCGAGCATCACCTGGCAGCCCAGGAGTTGTTCGAGCTCTTTGCGCGCGCGCTGACCGATCATCTTGATGCGCTGGCCGCCCTTGCCGATGACCATGGCCTTTTGCGAGTCCTTTTCGACGTGAATGACTGCCGACACTGTCACGAGGGGTTTTTTGTCGTCCTCGCGGCGGCTTTCGTCCATCGCCTCGACGTTGACGGCGGCGCGGTACGGCAGCTCCTCTTGCAACTCCAACATGACCTTTTCTCGGATCAGCTCTGCGCAGATGTCGCGTTCATGGGCGTCGGTGAGCGTCTCTGCCGGGAACATGAAGGGCGCTTGAGGCATCAGCTTGCCAAGGGTGCTCACGAGCGTGTCGACGCCGCGTTTGCCGCGGGCGGACAACGGCACGTAGTCGCTAAAGCCACCGCGCTCACCCCAGGCCTGCAGCAGCGGCAGCAGCTGCGTCTTGTCCTTGACGAGGTCGACCTTGTTGATGACGAGCACCATGGGCGTCTTTACGCCCGCGCGCGCGAGCTGCTCAAGCGCCAGCTCGTCCAACTTAAACACGCCGTCGCCGCGCGCCTCGATGATGAAGCAAAGCACGTCGACACCCTTGGCCGAGTCGAGGGCCTCGTCGATCATGAAGCGGTGCAGGCCCTGCTTGGGCGCATGCAGCCCGGGGGTATCGACGAACACCAGCTGCACGCCGTTTTTGGTGTCGACCCCCCGCAGCGCCCGTCGGGTGGTCTGCGGCTTGTGGGTGGTGGGGGCGATCTTCTGCCCCAAAATCGCGTTGAGCAGCGTGCTTTTGCCGACATTTGGCCGGCCCACTAAGGCGACCGTGCCGCAACGCGTGACCAATGGCTCAGTCGAATCTACCGTTTTATTCATATAACAATATTCACTAGCCGTCCCTTGACGATGATGATTTTTTTGGCGGGTTTGCCTTCCATAAACTTCTGCACGGTCGCGGACGCAAGTGCTGCCGATTGGCATGCGGCATCATCCGCGTCCGCCACCACCACGATTTCGTCGCGGCGCTTGCCGTTGACCTGCACACCGAGCGTGATGGTGCTGTCAACGCACAGCTGCGGGTCGTAGCTGGGCCAGGATTGCGTGCAGCACAACCCCTCACCCCCTAAGCGCGCCCACAGCTCCTCGGCGAGGTGTGGAGCGTATGGTGAAAGCGCGCGCGCGAAGGTTTTCATCATCTCTCGCGGCAGCGACTTCGCCGCCGTCGCGTCGTTGACGAACATC
>JAYTVG010000595.1:0-4573 GCA_043744135.1 Deltaproteobacteria bacterium
CGCTCTTGCAACGCGCAGGCGGTGGCGTCGACGGCATCCGCGCGCGTCTCGGCCGCCAAGCTCAGCGCCCCCTGTCCTGGTGCGGGCACGCTCTTTTGCAAACCGTCACCGGTGCTGCCGGCGAACGCGACCACGCCGTAGACCGGCAACGACAGCTTGAGCGCCAAGCTCGCGCGACACGCGATCATCACGCCAGCACCTTGCGACTCCACGAAGCCACGCCGGCGTGCGTCGTTGGGTCGCGACATGAAGCGCGGCTCGACGCCACGCGACAGCAGATCGTCGGTATCCGCGGTAGCGCCCATGTCCCCAAAGCCGATGTTGCCGGCCTCGGACAGGTCGTCAGCGCCACCCGCCACCACCAAATCGGCGTGGCCCATACGGATCTTGTCGACGGCCTCCGCGAGACTCAAACCCGCGGTGGCACACGCACCGACTGGAAAGCTCATCGGCCCGTAGCTGCCTAAAAAGCTCTGCACGACGTAGCCGCCGATGACGTTGATGAGCGTCTCTTGCAGCGCGTCGTTTTGACGTTCTGCACCGTCGTAAAAATCGCGATACAGGCGTTTGAGTTTGCTCATGCCGCCGATGCCGGTGCCGATGGTGACGCCGGCGCGTCCGGGATGCAGATGCGCAAACAATTCTTCCGGCGACAAGCCCGCGTGCAAAAACGCTTCCGCGGTGCTCACGAGGCAGTACAGCGTGACGGGGTCGACTTGTTCCACCATCGACTTCGGCACGCCCATGCGCGCGGCGTCCCAACCCGTCGGCAGTTGGCCCGCGACCTTTCGCTGCACTGCGAAGGAGGCGGGCACGCGCACCACGCCGCCGCGCTTGCGCACCACGGACACGGCACCGGCGGACACGACGATGTCGGTGTGCTGCGCGTCTTCGCGTACCATCGCTTGCGCAACCGCTAGCGTGGGCACGGGGAAGCGGCAGTCCTGCTCCAAGCGCACCTCGACCATGCGCAACATCGCGTTTGGATCGAAACCAACCGCGGCGGGCTCAATGATGCGCACACCGGCGTGCGCGAGGATGTGTGGTTCATAGCGCGCGACAGCTTCGTGTTCCGCGACGTTGTCGCCACTTTTCGCATCGACAAAGCCAACGCCTTTTTCGTCCGGGCGAATCAACCCCATGGTCCACGCCAGCTCGAGCACGCCTTCGATGCTCAGCGTGCTGTTGCTTTCGATGGCCCACCGCGTGCGTGCGCTGCCCCACGGCCCCACTTCGCCGACGCCGACGATGACGACCACTTCGTTGAGATCGAGGTGATCGAGCGGGCGCAGCTGTGCCAGGTCCGCATCGCTCGGCACCGCGACAATGTGCGTCGGGTTTGCCAGCGATAGCGCTGCCGTTTCGACGTCGCTGTTGGCGGCAACGTTTGGCGATGTGCGCGCGTCGTATTGCGCGCGCAGTTGTTCCAAGCGGCTTTTGTCGCGCGCGCGGGCTTGCTCGATCGCGCGGTGTTCGCGCAGCAGCCCGGACAGATCAGCGATGGCGCCGAGACCGCCGGTGAGATCGACGCTGCGCGGTGCGTCAGCCGCCGTCACAAGCTCCATGATGGCGTCCGCCATCTCGTCGGCGCTGAAGGTCTTGAGGCCACGTGCGTGAAAAAACCGCGCGGCCGAATCATTTTTATGCATGAGGCCGGTGCCGCGCACCCACCCGATCCGCGCGCCCACCAGCGAGGTCGATGCGCCCCATGCGCGTTCGGAGTCTTGCTTGTTGATGAGCGCCTCAAGCGCCGCTTTGCACTCGCCGTACGCGCCGTCGCCGCCAAACGTACCGTGGTTGGGTGACAGCGGCAGCACGACGCGCACCTTGCGGCTGCCGTCAGAAGCGTTGCCGTATAGCGCGCCCACCTTCGCGACCAAGCGCTCCAGCCCCAGCACGAGCACACGAAACAGCGCGAGCGAGCGAGGCCCGATGCTCAAGGCGTCGGCGGTCTCGCTGATGGCACCAAACGGCAAGACGATATCGGGCAGCCACGGCGACTTCACCAGCCGCTCGGTGGAGCCCACGCGCTCCTTGCGCGCGCTGCCGATCCACTGCACGAGCGCGTCCACGTCAGCGAAGCTGCCTTGGTTCGCCGGCACCACATGCAGCTCACTGCCGCGGGCACCGTGCGTTTGGTACAACGCCTTAAAGCTCGCGATCGCGGCGGCCGACGCGTTTGACGTTGTCACGATGACGCGTGCGCCACCCTGTAGCAAACGAGCGACGAGGCTGCGCGCGATCGAGCGTTCGCCCGCGCCAGTCACCAGCGCCGTGCGGCCCGCGTACGGCAGCGGTTCGCCCGCGACGCGCAAGATCTCCGTCAAGCGCGCCACATCGGCGACGTTGTTGTTTGCGATGGCGTCGGCGAGCGC
Source organism: Deltaproteobacteria bacterium (assembly GCA_043744135.1). GTDB lineage: Bacteria > Myxococcota > UBA727 > UBA727 > VGSZ01 > JAYTVG01. Next base: position 2,376 of record JAYTVG010000595.1, read on the forward strand.
GCGCGTGGCCATCGCGGTGGCGACGTGCGTGGTCGCGCGCCCCACCTGTTGGGCGGGCACCGCGGCGTCAAAGAGGTCGCGACGCGCCCACGCCCAGCTCGACGTGAACGCGACGTGACGCTTGTCATCGAACACGCCCGCGATGGCGGCGTGGTACGCGGCGTCGTGTTCAACGTCGACGACGGCAACGACGGGCTGTGCGTGAACTGGCGCGCGCGTCGGTTGCCCTGTCACCTCGAGCAGTACGTCAGCGACGCGGGCCAACGCGCCGTGTGCGCCTAGCACGCTGTCTTTGAGCGCGCCTAAGGCACCGGCGTCGACCGTCGCCACAACGGTCGCGGCCGCTGCGCGCGCCAACGTCACGCCGTACTCGCGGCCGTAATCGCGCACCAGCGCATCGATAAATCCAGCGAGCGCTCCGCCGTCTTTTGGTGCGGTCGCTGTGCGCGCGGCGACGATGAGCCGATTGTTCATGAGTGCAATATGCGCGGCTGACAGCGACCAATCCTGCGCAAGTGACGTCGCAAATCGGCCCAAGTCCAAACCCGCAGGCGCCAGCAGCTTGTGTGCGGCCGCGTCCAACAACGGGCGCAACACGGCGCCGGGACCCGTCGCATCGCTCATCTGCGCCAACAGCGCCGCGAAGTTCCTCAGCGGCATTTCATGGGCGTTGTCGATGGCGCGGCCGCCAAACTCTGCGGCCACCTCCGCGAGCACTTGATTCCTGCGCGCAGAGTTGCCGCCAAGCATCTGATCGAGCGATTTTTCGAGGTCAATATCGGCGCGAGGCTTTTTTACCAGGACGCACAACAGCGTGACGAGCGCGTCGGCGGCGTACGGCAGCGGCGACGGCAGCACGGACGCCAACGTGCCAGCGTCGACGGTCTGCGCGGGTTGCGGCACCACCGCTGGCACCATTGACGACGCGAGGACCTCGCTCGCCAGCGACGCAGCGCCGGGCGCGACGCGTTGAACGTCAACATCGTCAACCTCCGTCACACACGCGCCGAGCAACGTTTGTGCGTCCGCGCCGCTGTGCACGACGTCGACGGCTTCAAACGCGCCCGCCTTCGCCATCTGCGCCAACACCGGCGCCTGCGCGGTGCCAACCTCGACGAGCCGCTGCACCGCTGCACCGTGCATCAGCGCGTCTTGAACGGCGATCCAGCGCACCGGCGATGCGAACTGGTACGCGAGCGCCTCAATCAACAACGAGCGGGTGAGCGCGTCGGGATCGCGCATGGCGACGTCCCAGTGCGCGAGCAGCTGTGCAACGCGGGGCGACGCGGCGGCGTCGAGCACCTCGCGGGCGAAGCTCTGCTCAAGGCGAAACACCGTGCCGGTAAGGTTCGGCACATAGCGACCGCACAGCGATTGTGAGCCGATGTGCTGCGGGAGCGCGGCGTCGAGGGTCGCTCGAAAGGCATCGACGCCGCTTCGAAGCAGCGGTGAATGAAACGGCACATCGATGCCGGGAATGTCGACGTACGCGGGCTTGCCTGAGCTGATGGCGTTGAGACGTTTCTTTAGTTCGGCAAGTGCAAAAACGTCACCCGTGACGGCGTATTGCCGATCGCGCACGTTGTGGTTGACGACGTGAAGCTCGGCGCGCTGATGCAGTGCGTGGAGATCTCGCTCGACCGTTCGCACCAAGTCGAACATCGCGGACTCGCTCAGGTTCGCGAGGTTTGGGCGCACGGCACCCATCGCGTACGGTGAGCGACCTTGCACGTCACGGCTGATGAGTTGGTCCATCGTCAGGCCGCGGCGGTACACGATGTCCACCACGCCAGCGAGCGGCATCACCGCCGGCACTGACGCCAGCGCGGAGTACTCGCCAAGGCTGTGGCCCGCGAACATCGCGCCGTCGACGAACACACCGCGCTCGCGCAGCGAAGCCGTCTCTGCCACCGACAACACCGCGAGCGCCACCTGTGTGAACTGCGTCAAAAACAGCACACCCTCGGGATGGATCAGGCGTTGGCCACGCACCCACAGCTCACGCGGGTTGTCCTTGACGACGTCAAGCAGCGAAAAGCCATGGTGCCGCTGACAGATCCGGTCCGCTTCATCCCAAACGGCGCGCGCCGCGGGGCTCAGCTGCGCTGTGAGCATCCCCATGCCGACGTGTTGCACCCCTTGGCCCGGGTACACGTAAGCGGTGCGCACCGGGGCGACCCACGCGCGCGCCGTCATGA
>JAYTVG010000596.1:0-4570 GCA_043744135.1 Deltaproteobacteria bacterium
AAAGATCGACCTGGATAAACTCAAGCTGGTCGCCGTCATCGTCGGCACCGCGACGCCAATGGCGTTGGTGGAAGATCCATCTGGCGAAGGCCACGTCGTTAAGATCGGTACGCTTATCGGCAAGCGACTTGGCCAGGTGAAGTTCATTCATCGTGGCGAGGTCATTGTGCAAGAAGAGTTCCGCGATTTCACCGGCAAACGCGTGCCGCAAATGAAAGAGATGAAGCTCGTTGAAGTCCCGCTGCTGCAACAACAGCCCTAAGCAGTGCGATGCAGGCGCCGCTTGGCGCCACGTGGGGACGACGGGGGCACGACGCCCCCGTTTTTTTGCGTCGTTGATCCGCAAAGATTCGTCCGCGCGAGGTCAAAAACTTGCGATCGCAGCGAAATCGGCGGATTTTGCTTCGTAGGCCTCACGATCCACTCACCTTGGGCGTTCGCCGTTTTGGAGAGAGCATGCACGCAGGTTTCATTTTCGGGTGTCGCTTGATCGAGGGGCGCGCACAACGCGCCGTTGCACGCGGAGGATTCATGTCACGCATCGCCTTTAGGGTCGCCCCACTTTTTGTCGCTGCCACCGTCACAGGCAACGTTGCTTGGGTTGACGCGGCCCGCGCGCAGGGCGTCGACGTGGCGCGCAGCCAAGGTGTCATTAGCGCCATCACAACAGCCGAGCACGACGGCATCGCAGAGCTCAACATCGCGACCGATCGCAAAGTTGAGTTCTCGCTGTTTCGCTTGACGGGGCCCACACGCATCGTCATCGACATTGCGGACGCGGACATTGGCGCTGCCACGGTGCCGAGCCGCTTCGCAGATTCCAGCGTGTTTGCCGCCGTCACGACGACGCAATTTCGCGGCAAAACGAGTCCCGTTGGTCGCGTCGTTGTCGTGTTGCGCGGCGAGGCAGAGATCGACACCCGCAATACCGCGACGGGCGTGGTGTTGTCGGTGAAGAGCGCAGCTCAGCGGCCGACCGCCGTCACCGCTGCGGTCGCTAAAGACGTCCCCGTCATCGAGCTTGTAGGCGCCGAGGGCCCGGCGGCGCACGCGATGCACCTCCTCGGTGTCGAGGCGTCCGACAACGACGGCGGCTCGGTGGTTCACCTCAAGACCGATGGCGAACTCGGCCGCTACGAAGTGGAAGAGGCGCAAGATCCCGCCCGACTGATCGTCGACCTTTACGGCGTCGACGCGCACGAAGGCAAGATGCAGTTTAGTGGCGGCGTCATCGCGCGTGCTCGCGTCGGCAAGCACGAGCAAAAAGTGCGGGTTGTGCTCGACGCGCCGCACGGCCTGCCGAAATACGACGTCGCGAGCACGGGCGAAGGGCTTGCGATCGCATTTGCGTCCGGTGCTGCGTCGACGCCGACCGCGTCCGTCGACATGCGCGGTTTGACGTTTGACAAGCGCAACGGCTTTTGGCGTTTGAAGCTCGATCTCGGCGGCGCCGTTGTTGTGCGCACCGTGAAAAATGGCCCAGACGAGAAGGTCATCGCACTCGACGGTGTGCGCGCCGCAAGCAAGTGGCTCACCACGCGCGCCGGCGACGGCCCGATTAGCGCCATCGACGTGTCGGTCGACGAGACCAAGCGCGACAGCGTCCGCGTCCGCCTCTCGCTTGCGGGCCCCGTCGAGCACAGCGTGTGGCAACGCGACGGCGCGGTGTTTTGGGACATTCGTGAAAGCGCAGCTCCCGCTACCGTGGCGTCAAACGCGCAGCGCGTGCAACCATCAGCGGCACCGTTTTCGAGCGGCACGCTGACCCTCGCCCAAGAGGGCATGACGGCAGCGACGTTCAAGGGGAAAAAGATCACCATCGACATCATGGAAGGCGACATCGTCAACGTCATTCGCTTAATCGGCGAGGCCTCGGGCAAAAACGTTGTCGTCAGCGAAGACGTCAAGGGCAAGGTGACGATCAAGCTCAAAAACGTACCGTGGGACCAAGCCCTCGACGTCATCTTAAAGACCAAGGACTTAGGGCAAGAGACCCGCGGTGGTATCATTCGTGTCGTGCCGCAAGCCAAGCTCGACGCCGAGCGCGAGGCTCGACTTAAGTTGCGCGAGGATCTGGAAAAGAAGCTGCCGACGACAGTGCGCCTGATTCCCGTCAACTACGCCGTCGCGACGGAGTTGATCGCACAGGTCAAAGGCTTGCTTTCAAAGGATCGGGGCACGGTCACCGCTGACGTGCGCACAAACGTGCTCATCGTGGAGGACATTCGCGACAACCTCGACCAGGCGGAGCGTTTGGTGCGCACGCTGGACACACAAACACCGCAAGTGCTGATTGAAGCACGCATGGTGGTGGGCAGCACGACGTTCACGCGCGACTTGGGCATTCAGTGGGGTGGCGGTCTGTTCTTTTCGCAACGCGGCGGTAACCCAACCGGTCTGGCGTTCCCCAATAACGTCGGCCTCGCCGGTGCTGCAGATCGCGACGCGACCACGCCAGGTGTGGCGTTCCCGTCGAACTTCGCAGTCAATCTCCCCGCCAGCGACGTCACAAGCGGCGTCGGCTTAAATCTGGGCTCCATCGGCAACTTCGGTTTTTTGAACGCGCGTTTGACGGCGGCCGAGACCAACGGCCAAGCGAAGGTGGTCTCCGCTCCTCGCGTCACCACACTCAACAACACCAAAGCTCACATTAGCCAAGGTGAGCAGTTCAGCTTTTCAACCGTCACCGCGAACGCAGTGGCAGTGTCGACGGTGGAAGCGAACCTGGAACTCGACGTCACCCCCCACGTGACGGCAGACGGGTCGGTGTTGATGCACGTCAACATCACCAACAACACGCCGAACTTCGAACGCGCGAATGGCGGCGCCACGCCCCCCATCAGCACCCGTGAGGCAGAGACGGAGTTGCTCGTGCGCGACGGCGACACCGCGGTCATCGGCGGCATTTACACGCGGGCCACATCCGAGGGCTATCGTCAGACGCCGTTTTTGGGGTCGATCCCGATCTTGGGCTGGCTGTTTAAGGCGTCACACGAGGACGATTCGCGCGTCGAAATGCTGGTGTTCGTGACGCCGCGCATCATCAACCGCCGCTCGCAGGGCGGCACATGAACTCGCTTTGTTCACCTCCGAAAGTCGGCGCGTTCATTGTTCACCTCCCAAGGTCGGTGAAATCGAATGTTCACCTCCCAAGGTCGGTGAAATCAAATGTTCACCTCCCAAGGTCGGTGAAATGCACGCCGATCGCGGCGAATGACGTTACAGATGTGCATCGTTCGTTTTCATCCGGTATCCTCATCCAGCGACCCTGGAGTCGCCCACGCAGGGAGTTAAGCATGACGAGCAAGATGTTGAATGAAACGCGAGCCCGTGTCGGCCTCTGCGCTGATCGCTGGCCCGTCGGGTCGATCGCGGCCGGCGCCATGCTGTTATTGTCAGGGTGCCCAGGGCTCGAGCAGGGCTCGGTGTTCATCCAGGGCGTCAAAGCTGTCGAGCCTGCCGGAGGCGGCTTTTGCTCGCCGTCGACCCAATTTTTGGCTAGCTCGTTGCTCGATCTCGGCGAAAACACCGGCGACGAGCACGATCTGACGTCGGTGTTGGCGGCGGTCACCAATCTGCCTGCGACGACGTCCACGCGCGACATCGACGACGCACGCACCAAGGCGCCCAACTACCCAAACTACGGCGCCTCGGACAACAACGTCATCACGTTCACCGGAGTCGAAGTGTTTTTCAGCACCGACCTCGACGGCAACGGCAGCCTCCTTGGCAACACCGACGCAACCAGCGGCAAAGCCGACCCCGACACGCTGTTGCCGCTGCGCGCGAACCCTCGCGTACGTGCGCTCGGCGGCACCGTGTTCAACAACCAGGGCGGTCTGTCGCAGAGCACTGACCTGTTTGCCACACTCATCGGTAAAGACGACGCCGCCCACCTCAAAGCAGACCCGAAGGTGAAAGAGGTCGTCGACGGTGGCGGGTCGCTCACCATCATCGCGAACGCGCGCGTGCTGGGCTTGACGACGGGTGGCGCCTCAGTGCGCTCGCCGCCGTTCCCGTTTCCGGTCGATCTGTGCAAAGGGTGTTTGGCCGGCGTGCCGGCCTGCGTCGACGACGCGGGAGACCCAACGCCCGCGGTCGTCAACCCCGACGCCTGCTTCCCAGGCGTTGACCAGCCCTCGTTTTCATGTCCGACGCAGTGATGGCCAGCGGCTTGGGGTGAGCCGCAGCAGTCATGTGGCGGCAGTCATGTGCCGGCAGTGACCGTGCCAGCAGTGACGTGCCAGCAGTGATTTGCGCGCAGCGATGATGACGGCTACCGTGTCACGAGGTCATTGATGTTTGCCGAGCTGCTCGACCAAGTCTTACACAACACCCCCGGTGCGCTGTCGGTGACGTTGATGGGTTTTGACGGCATCGCTATCGACACCCGCGAAGTCCCTGATGTCGCGCTCAGCACCGTGAACCCAACCTCTGCCGCGATCGAGCTTGGCCACGTGGCCACGCAGCTCAAAGGTATCGCGCTGAGTCTGCAGGCGGGTGATGTCCAGGAGCTGCAAGTGCACACCGCGGGCCTGATCACGCTGCTACGGCCCGTCACGCCCGAGTT
>JAYTVG010000597.1:0-1439 GCA_043744135.1 Deltaproteobacteria bacterium
TTCGCCTTCGCCTTCGCCTTCGCCACCCCCACCGATGACGACGCACACACCAGCACCGTTGTCGCGGTAGCCGTCGTTACACACGCACACGCCGGCGACCGGTGTTGAGTTGGTCCCGCAGATGACGTCCGAGCACACGCCGGGGTTCACGCAGCTGCTGCCGACAGGGCAGTCGCCAGCGTCACTGCATTCCACGCAGCGACCCGGCACCGCCTCCGACGACGACGAGCACACCCCGGCAGCGCATTGATCTTGACGGCGACACCAACCGTCAGGGAGGGCGCTGCACACGGCGGTGGTGGAGTTGCAAAACTGTTCGATCGGACACTCGGAGGTGTTGACGCAGCCGCCTGGTTCGCCTTCCCCTTCGCCCTCAGCCGCGACGCACACGCCGGCCGCACCACACACGCCGGTGCCGCAGTCCAAGTCGGTGGTGCAGCTGACTTGCGCGCCGTCGACGCAGTTGCCGCCCTCGCACAGCTGTCCCGGGGCGCAATCCTTCACCGTATCGCAACCCGCCCCTCCGATGGTCGTGGGGCACGCTGTGAGCAGCGCTGCGCCGACGACGGACACAAAGGTGAGCGACAAGGCAAGCGCGCGCAATGATCGGTTCATGGAATTCTCCGGGACCATGAGCATCCCTCGCTGTCCGCGTTTTTCAAGGGCTGTTTTCATCGCCGCCGAATCCACACGGCATCGACAGCGCCTCGACGCCGCGCGCCGAGCGATAGACCTTGCGATCGCGACCCATGTGTGTGGATGTCAGCGGCACATTCGCAGCCCGCGCGTGCGCGTTGCTGTGCGTCGAGCGTTCCACCCGCGCCACAAACCGCTGTAGGGTCTGGCGCATGCTGGAACCGGTTTCACTTGGGCAAGGGCGCACGCACTGCCCAGGCCTCGCCGCCGACGAGCGCGGCGTGGTGATGGGCAGAAAGCTCGCGCTATTTTTTCCCGACGTGGCGCGCGCAGTGGGCTTTTTTAGAAGCTATTCGCGCGAGGTAAACCTTGACGAGATGTTGGCCTCGTTGGCCATCAAAGAAGCGGTTTCTGAGCGCGGCGGACGAGAGTTGATGGTGGCGTTTGATTGCGGCGCAAGCCACGCCGCGGACCGCGCGGCCCTCGCCGGTCGCATCCACCGCGGCCGCGTGTTCACCGGCTCGGAACAGCACTTCGTGCCGTTTCGCGACCGCAAAAGTCCGCTCGGCTACGACCTATCGGGCCCTGATGAACTTGAGCAGGACCCCGGCGACATCGTGTTGTACGGCGAGGCCGGCGCTGATCGGCGCAAGTTTGGCCGCAGCATCGCGCTCGCCGATTTGGTGCTCGGGTTGTCGCCGCGCCCGCTGACCGAGAGCGAAAAAGCCAAGGAGGCGACCGAGCGCTTGGTGTTGCGCTGCGAGCGCGGCTTGGCCGCAGCGGTCTGTCGGTACTTATGGTCG
>JAYTVG010000598.1:0-4567 GCA_043744135.1 Deltaproteobacteria bacterium
TGGGGTGAAAAGATGATGTACGGGACCCCCACCGTCGGCGTCATCCGCAGCACGTACTTGATCGACGCTAGCGGTGTGGTGCGCCGAGCGTGGTCTCGCGTGAAGGTCGAGGGTCACGTCGACGCGGTGTTGGAAGCGCTCGACGCCCTGTAGCTTGCGGCTTAGTCCGCAGCGGACGTCACGTGGACCACCGCGTTGTGTTGAGCGAAGCACACGCGGTCGCCCTCAATGAGCTTGCGTTTGCGTCGCGTCTCGACGACGTCGTTGACGCTGACGTCACCGTTTTGGATCGCTTGCTTGGCGTGGCCGCCGGTGCTGACGAAGTTTTCGCGCTTCAAAAATTGTTCGAGTGCGATGAAGCTGCCGACCACAGCACCTTTGAGGGCGGGCGCAATCGTGCAGGTTTGCGACTCAGCGTCGTACAACACGATGGCGGTGCCGGCTTGCAGCTGCGACACCACCGCGTCAACTTTGCTTAAAAGCGGCACGTCTTGTTCGCCGTATTCCGTGCCTTCGCGCAGCACAAATTCTTCGATGACGCGGCGCAGTGTTTCGGGCTGCAGCGTGTCGTGCGGGATGCGCATAGCTCGGACCTCGACGCGAAGGTGTGACGCTAGTCCAACAGCGACAAATAGCCCTGCACTTGAAGGTCGCGCGGGAATTGTTGATGCGCGAGATTCAACACTTCACGCTGCACTCTTGCGTAGCGCTTGGGGTCTTTGATCAACTCCAAGCAGATCTCGCCGATGCGCTTGCCGTCGCCGACGTCCGCCAACAGCTTGCTGCTACCACCGGGCGTGCCGTCGCTGTCGACTGCGCCCAGCACCTCTTCAAGGCCACCGCAGCGGGTGCCGACTGTGGGAACGCCGCAAGCGCTGGCTTCAAGTGCTGCCAAGCAAAAGCTCTCGTTTTGGCTGGTGACGAGGTTGAAGTCGGCTGCGGCAACATATTTGGGGAGCTTGTCTTGATCGATGCGCCCCATCGGGATGATGAACTCAGCGATGCCGAGTTTCTCGGCGTAGTCGTGCACGTCGCTGAGCATGGGCCCATCGCCGAGGATCATGAGCTTGGCCTGCACGCCGCCGTCGCGGATGGTCTTGAGGGCGTCCACCGCGTCGAGCGGTCGTTTGACGGCGCGCAGGTTTGACACATGCGCCAAGATCACCTCGCCGTTTGGGGCGATGCGCTCTCTGACGTTTGACCAGCACGCGGGGTTCCAGGCCTCGCGATCGACGGAGTTCAAGATCACGGTGGGTTGCACGTCGAGTGAAAACGCCCGCTGGGCTTGGTCCGCGAGCACGTGCGACACCGCGGAGACGGCGTCGCATTTGAGCAGTTGCGCGCGCAAATCCGCGGCGTGTTTAGGGTCTTGACCAAAGCCTGTGACGTCGGTTCCGTGCAGCGTGGCGACGACGGAGAGCTTGTGACCGACGCGCCGCAACAGCGCTTGCGCATCGATCGCCGCCTGCAGCAGGCCGGCACAATAGTGAACGTTGAGCACTTCAATTTTACCACTGCGCACGGCCGCGACGATGCGCTGCGTGAGTGGTTGCACCCACGCAGCGTCGGGCTCTTTGGGCGCGTCGGGCACGTCGATGTCCGCGTGCTTGCACAGTGTTTCTTCGCCATCTTTCCAAAACGCACCGCCGCCTGTGAGCAGCGTGACGTCGTGACCAGCCTTGGCCATGCCTTGCGCGGCCACACGCGCGACGTGCGCGCTGCCGCCCATGCCGCCTAAGCACAGCACCCCGACGCGCTTGCGCTGCGCCACAATGCGCTTTGGATGCGCGCTTTGGACCGAAACGCTGTTGACGGCGCCCGCAGGCTTGGCAGCGGTGCGGAACTCACGGATGAGTGCGCGGCGCTGGTCATGCACCTCGCCAACAGCAAAGCGATCGACGAACTGCACCGGCGCGCGTGGCTCGACGCCGCTTTCGCGCGCGCGCGCCACCACTGCAGGTGGCATCTTGACGTGGGCGCGCACGGCCTTGAGCATCAATCGACTTTCACGAGGTGGCGCTGGGCGCCATCGACCTGCGCGTGCGGCAAAAACAACGCGGCTGCATCGGTGCCGACTTCCGCGACCAGTTGCACCAAGCTCATGGAGCGCTCTTGCGGCGCGCCGCCGGGCAGCAGTTGATTGAAGGCGCGTACCAACTCGGGGCGCGCTTGGCGGCCGACCTTGACCGACTGCGCAACCAGCGCTGACAACTCAGCGCCGACTTTGCCGACGGCGCTGGTGGTCGGCGCGTAGTGCGGATCGGTGCGCATGCGCTGCACGCTCGCGGTGAGTTGCTGCGCGACATGATCGAGCTTTTGTGCCGCGCCCTTGATGCCGTCGACACAGCGCTGCAGCGATGCCGTTTGCGCGCAGGCGCTGGCGTCGTTCATCGCCGCGCGCACCGTCGCCATCAACGCGTCGAACTCGGCCTGCACGCCGTCGGCGTTTTTATCGTGCACGGCGGCGGTGATGCGCTCAATGGTCGCGTCGACGCTGTTGCGCACTTTGGCGACGCGATCGTACGCGGCACGCACCGCCGCGGGCAATGCGGCGCGCCCGATGAGTTCGTGCGGCGTGGGATGCTCCAACAACACCGCAATGGGCAACCCCGTCACGTGCTCGAGTGCGTCGACGTCGCGACGGTGCGCAAAGGCGAACGACGGCCGCGCCTGCACGCTGGGCATTGGCACGCCGGCCCAATCGTAGACGCCGCCGATTTGTGCGTAGTAGGCCACTTCAGACGGGCCGCCGATGTAGCTGACGGTCGGCAGCACGGCATCTTGCACCACCGGCCGCAGCAGTGCGCTGGGCGTGAAGCGCTCGGGTGCATCGTCGAGCAGCTGGCGCGCCTGCGCATGGCTGAGCGTGGCAGGAGTGCCGCCGGTGACGAAACCATCTGCCGTGCGTTTGACAAACACGCGCTGGCCGTTGTCGTCGACGAAAAAGACGTTGAGCCGGTCGCTGGTGCTGTGCACTTGCGGCTCGACGTTTTGCGCTTGCAGCAGCGCCACGGCGGCATCAACGCGGGTTTGCGAGCTGGTATCGGCAAACAACTCGCGCTCAAGCACCGGCCGCGCCAGTGCGCTAAACCGACGATCGTTGGGGTCGAGCACCAACAGCCCGTGCTGCTGGGTGAGTGCGAAGATGAAGCGACCAAACGCATCTGCGAAGGTGGCGTCGGCCGTGAAGCAGGTGCGCGCAAGCGCAAGTGCCGCGTCTTTGTGCGGCGCTTGCGTGTTGGTGAGCACGGCATCCATCTCGTCGAGCATGCGCGTAGCACCGTCGCCGAGTTTGATAGTTCCCACGGGCTTGTCTTGTTGGCGCAGTTTGAGCGTGAGCGTTTTGACCTCGGTGTCGCCGAGGGCTTTGACCTCTTGCACCTCTTTGAGATCGGCATCGTACGACGCCATCCAAAACACCGGCACCGACGGCAGTCCCTGCGCGGTCAACTCCTGCGCACGCGCGACGGCGCCAAGGGCCTTAAACAAACTGTACAGCGGCCCCCCCATCACAGCGGTTTGCTGGCCGGTGACGACGGTGGCGGTGCCGTCTTTGGCCAACAGCGCGAGGTTCGCGTGTTGCGCAGGGGTGAGCGCACCATAGCGTTGCGCTTGGTCGGTGATGAGCTCGACGAGCTGCGCGCGCGCGATCGGCCGGTTGACCGCGTCAGCGTGCGTCTGGGGCACCGAGCGCGTGTGGTACAGCTGCTCGATGGTGGCGTTTTTTGCCGCGCGCAGGTCCTGCAACAACGTCGTCGGCAACGTCAGCGCCGTCGTGTCGGTGGAGTTCACGGATTTCGCATCAGCGGTGGCGTCGGCGTCTACGCGCGCAAAAAAGTGGCTCCACGACTCCACAGCCCCCGGCGCGCTGGTGGCGCTCGCCAAGCTGAACGGTTGCGACCCGTGCGCTTGTAGCGCTGCGCGTTTGCGCGCGGCGTCGACGGAGATGTGCGTGAGCGGCAGCGTCGATTTGGCGTCGTTTGGCACCACCACGTCGTGGCGCTGCACCGCCCATGGTGCGCCGTGTTCAGGAAAAAACGCGCCGTCGGCCGCGAGGTGCACGGCGAGGGCGACCGCGGTGCCGACCGCGAGGTGGTGGCCGTGCAGCGAGTAGTTCGGGTCGCGCGTCGGGTCGAAGCTCAACAGCGCCAGCGGCCGCTGCGCGCGGATGCTTTTGACGAAGCTCCCGACGATGTCCGCCAGGCCCCACGCCTTGAGCGTGTCCGCAGCGGTGAGCGGCACCGCACGCTGATCGTCGCGGTATTTGCCGATGTCTTTAAAGTCCAGCGTCGTCACCTGGCCGATACCGAGTTGCGCGGCCGCTTGCTCGAGCTCTTTGGCGCGCAGTTTGACGAGGTCAACGCCGGCCGCCGCGCGCCCGCCACCGCCGTTGGTGGCGCTCAGCAGATTAACGCTTTTGCCAGCGGCGGTCAGCGCGGTGATGGTGCCGCCTGTGTAGACGCTTTCGTCGTCGGGGTGCGCCAAGATCGCGAGGGTGTCGATGCCGGCAGCTTGGGCGCGCGCAACCTCCGCGGTCACGGTCGGAAACGGCAGCTTCGTGACGTCG
>JAYTVG010000599.1:0-4564 GCA_043744135.1 Deltaproteobacteria bacterium
GAGCGACAGCAACAGCTCGACACCATCGACGCGCTCGCGGCGCGTTTCCCGCAGGAGCGAACGCAGGCCTTGGCACGCCTCAAGGCGACGGCGACCAGCGGCGGCAACGTGTTTGAGGCGCTGATGGAGGCCGTGAAGGTGTGTTCGCTCGGATCGATCTCGCACGCCCTGTTTGGCGTCGGTGGCGCGTATCGGAGGAGCATGTGAGGCGCCAGTTCATCAGCTTCGTGTTGCTCGCGGGTTTGCCGTTGTTCGTGGCGCCATCGGCGGCGGCGCAAGAGGGCGCAACGCTCGCCGTCGTCGCTGTTGGCGTGGACGCGCAATCGCAAGCAGCTGCGGTTGACGCGGCGCGCATCGCCAAGCAGGCCGCGGTCGGCACCAAAGATCTCGAGCTTGTGTTGCTGGAAAAAGTGCTCGAGGGCGGCACCGCGCCGGTGTGGCTCGAAAAGCGCGGCACAGCCGAACAAGCCGCGGACAAAGGTGCGCAGGCCATGAGCGCGCTCGAGCTGCCCGTCGCGAGTGAGGCCTACGCCGACGCGCTGGTGGCGTTTGAGCAAGCGGTGGCGGGCATGACGGACCTGCGACCGATCGTCGAGGCTGCGGCGCAGGGTGGCGCAGCGCTGCTTTTGCAAGGCGACAAACGCGGTGCGGCGCGGTTGTTTGAAACGGCGTTGTCGGTGGATCCTGCGTACCGCCTGCCCAAAGCGGGCACCAACGCGCGCGTGTTTAAAGCGTTTGAAGATGCCGCGAAGGATCGGCGCGCGGCGGGGCAGGGCACGCTGACGGCGTACGCCTCGGCGGGGCCTGCGGAGGTGTGGATCGACGGCGTGCACCGCGGCACGGCACCGTTGTCGCTCGACACGCCCGCCGGCCGGCACTACGTGCGCATGGTGCGCGACGGCTACTTGAGCTTCGGCACCGCGGTCGATGTCAAACGCGGCAGCGAAACCAGCGTTTCAGCCACGCTTAAGCCCACCCAAAACCTCGCGATGTTTGAGCAAAGCCTCAGCAAACTCGCGCGTGAAAAGGACAACACCGCCAGCGCCGCCGACGTGGCGGTTGCACTCCAGGTGGACCGGTTGCTTGCCGTCATCGTTGAAAGCAGCGGCGCATCGTCGACGTTCACGCTGGTGATTGTCGACGGCGTGTCGGGCAAAGAACTCGCACGCGGCTCCAAAGCGTTCGCGGCATCGGGTGATTTCTTTGAGCACGACATCGAAGTGTTCGTGAAAGAATACTTGCTGCTCAGCACGCGCGAGGGTGCATCGACAGCCGCGCCCACAACCGCGACACCCAGCAAAGCGCCCATCGTCAAAGACGACGGCACCTCAATGTTGCCGGGCGATCCTGAGGCGGTGCCCACGCCGGGTGCTGTCATCGGTGGCTGGGTGATGCTGGGCCTCGCGGTGATTCCCGTCGGCACCGGCATCGGCTTCGGCATCGCCAGCTACAGCTACTACGATGGCTACCGCAACAAGCTGCCCGATCAACTCGACCCCAACTTGGCACCGCTGCGCAGCGCGTGGTTGACGACGTCGATCCTGACTGATGCGAGCTGGTTGGTCGCGTTGGGCTTGGTCGGCGGCGGCGTTGCCGCATTGGTTTCGGGTTATAGCGACAAGGCTGCGAAAGAAGAGGTGCTGCGATGACGTCGTTGGTGCGCGCCGCGTGTGTGGCGCTTGTGATCGCCGCGAGCGTGCTGACGCCTGGATGCACGCTGTGGTGGCTGCTCAACTCGGATCCCGACGGCTTGCCGTGCCGCATCACGCAAAAACAACCGCAAGGGATCTGCCTCGATGGCTACACCTGCGTCGTCGAGGAAGGCAGTCCGGTGTGCCGTCCCGCAGGCAATACGGCAGTGGGCGAGTTGTGCGCGCGTTCGGAGGAGTGCGTCGACGGGGCCGCCTGCGCCACCGGCTACGCCGCATGCTTAGACACGCTCGCGAAAGACGACATCAACTGCGCGCTCGATCGCGACGAAGATGAGGAGCAGCGCTGCCGCCGCACCTGCGACATCACCGACCCAACCGTGTGCGCCAAAGACGAGCGCTGCTTTTCCATCACCACCGTGAGCGGCGTCAGCGGCATATGCCAAAAGGGTACCTGCGCCAGCGACACCGAATGCGCACCGCAAAACGGCCTGTGCGCCAACGCTTTTGACGTCGGCACCACAGGGATTTGCTTGGAGCGTTGCGATCCGTTGACGTGCAGGGTCAACGGCGCGTTTTGCAGCGGCTGCGACGGTCGTGATGGCGACGCCGACGAAGGCTTGACGTGCACGCCGGTGCCCAATGAGCAGCTGACGTCGAACCGCTACGTCTGTGATGCCGCGGGCACCACGCCCGACTACGCGCCGTGTGGCGCAGCGGGACAAGACCTGTGCACGTTTGGCGCGTTTTGCGTCAACGTGGACGTGGTGAACTATTGCGCACCGTGGTGTTCCGCGACCGGCGGAAGTCCAGGATGCGCGGCGGGTCACACGTGTGAGCCCGTCGACGGCATTGTCGGTTTCTGCCTGTGACAACGATGCACGCCCGCCTGCGTTGAACGCCGCGGGCGACGTTGCCGGGACCGCCCGCGCGGAAAGAAAACGGCGGCGGCTCGGTGCGGCGCCGAGCTCAGGCGAATGAGCACCACAACGTGCAGACCTCGCTCAGCTCAAGCTGCGCGGGCGCCGCCAAACGTGCGCAACAACTCGCGGGCCTTTTGCGCGTACAACGTTTTGCCAGCTTCGATGAGCTGCAGCTGCATGCGCGCCTCGCGTTCGCGGCCCCCCAGCGCCAAAAACGCCTTCGCGAGATGGTAGCGCGTGAACTCCACATCGCCCGGGCGCAAGTGCTGACGCTCCTTGAGCGCATCTTCCAAGTGGCGGATGGCGTCTTGCGGTTCGCCGCGCGCGAGGTGCACGACGCCAAGCGTGCGCAGCGCAAACTGGCGGTCCGCGTCCGACGCCAACTGCAGCGCTTTGCCACCGTATTCTTTGGCGAGATCCAAATCGGACTCAAGCCCGCTCAGCGTAAATGCGTAGTTGTTGAACCACAGCGCGCGATCCGCCGTCGGTAGCTTTTGCGGGTCGATGGCATCGAGCGCCTCGCGCGCGGCCACCAGATCGCCGCGCTCGCAGTAGATGGCGGCGGGCACCAGCTTGGCAGCCTCGTCGGCGGGGTTCACTTGCAAGTGACGCTCGAGAGCCTCACGTGCGTCGTCGAAGCGGCCGTTGGCAAACAGACTTGCGACCAACAAGCGGCTCGCTTGCAGGTCGTCACTTTCAAAGCGCAGCACCCGCCGGCACGTATCGGCGGCGCGCGCGTGGTCGCCGGCTTGATGGGCGCGCACGGCCTCTTGAAACAACAAGCGCGCGTACTGCATGCGACGACGGGGCGGCAGCTGATGCGGCTCGACGCGCCAGGCGTCGCGCAACTTGCCTTTGCGCATCAACCAGCTGCCTGCGGCGATGGGGCCGTACACGGCCACTGTCCCTGCTACCACCACCATGACAACTGCAATCACCGGATCCATGCACCTCATTATATCCGACAACGCCGCTGAGCGCCGCCCCGCAGCGCCGACCGACGCGCTTTACGAAGGAATCTTTGCGCTCATGTCCGCCACGGTCGGCTCGTTGAGCTTGGGCCGGCGTGCTCGGCCCGACAACTCGCCTGCGCGCACCGCGCGATCGCGACCGCGGCTCTTCGCCTCGTACGCCGCTTTGTCCGCGGTGCCGAGCAGCACGTCAACGACGGTGCCTTCAAACGCGTCGGGCATGTCATCGGGGTAGACCGCGAGCCCCACCGACACGCTCATGCGGCCCAGCGGCTGCCCGTCGGCGCCCGCCACCGTCAGCGCGCGGACGTTGCGCAGCAGCTTTTCGGCGACGTCGAGGCCGGCGTTTTCATCCGTGCGCGGCAGCACCACGCAAAATTCCTCGCCGCCAAAACGGGCCACGGCATCGACCTTGCGCGTGGAACCCGCGATGGTGTTGGCGGTGCTTTTGAGGGCCTCGTCGCCCAGCAAATGCCCCATGCGATCGTTGTAGTGCTTGAAGTGGTCGATATCGATCATCAACACCACCAGCGGCGTGTTGAAGCGCTGCGCGCGCGTGAGCTCCGCGTCCAAGATGCGGTTGAGCGCGCGCCGGTTCATCAGCTGGGTGAGCGTGTCGGTGACCGATAGCTCGAGCGTGGTTTGGTACAAGTCCGCGTTAACGACGGCCATCGCGGCTTGCGCGCCGAGTGCGTGCAGCAACGCAGCGTCGTCGGCGTCAAACGCGCGCGGTTGCGGCGCGTAAAAATCGAGCACTCCGACGACGCGTCCTTTGTGCAGCATCGGCACCGCCAGCAGCGAGCCGGTCTCTAAAATCGGTCCGCGCTGGACGTTGCGCAAGTTGGCGGGCGGGTTGCTTAAGTCGGGGATCAGCATCGGCGCCCCGGTGTCGGCGACCAACCCGGTCACGCCTTCGCCGGTGCGAAAGCGCGACGCACGCACATCGGGGCGATCGAGCGCGCCCGCAGCGTACGCGACGCACAGCTCCGCTTCGCGGTGGCCATCGGCGCCGGGGCTGTCG
>JAYTVG010000600.1:0-4558 GCA_043744135.1 Deltaproteobacteria bacterium
CGAGGTCGGCGTTCACGAACGTGTCTGTCGATGTCATCAGGTCAAAGAGGCTGGCGTTATTTTCGAACTGGGCCGCGAGGAACTGGCGCGATTCTTCGCGAGCGAGCGCGCCGAGGTTTTCGGGTGCGTTGGGAAATTTGCTGGCGGCGGGGTGCACGTTGATGAGTTTGTCGGCCTGCCACAACTGCGCCATCACGTGATCCATCATGTCGGTGGCGCGCGGATCGTCGAGCATGCGCCGGGCTTGCACCGCGACCTCCGCGGGCGTCGTCAACACACCCGCGGCCGCGGCGTCAAACAGCGCGTCGTCAGGCATGCTGCTGTACAACGCGTACGACAAGCGCGCGGCCACCTCGTACGCGTCGAGCGGGATCACGCCGGCGACCGCGTTGGTGCTGCGCTCCACCCGGTACAAAAACAGCGGTGACTGCAAAAATGTCTCGATGAGCAAGCGAACGCCGCCGACAAACGGCGCGACGCTGTCGAAACCGACGCGACCGGCCTCGTACACAACGAGATAGCGATCGACCTCCGCGTCGGTGAGCGGACGACGCTGAGCCCGTGCGCCAAACGCGGCGATAAAAGCGCGAGCGCGTGCAGCCTCATCGCCCGTGTCTGGCGGTAAGATGCGCGCGAGTGCGTTTGCGTCTTGCGTGGCGACGGCGGCGGCGCGCGAGGCGGCGCGCTGAAAACCGGCCCACTGCACTTGATCGACCGACAGCGATCCCGCGGGGTTGTCGAAAATGAAGCCCGCGGGAATCGCGTCTGCCGGCAGCTCGGAAGAAAACCCCGTCGCGGCATCAAGGCGTAAGAGATCGCGCACGGAGTTTTCCCACTCAAACAGCGTGAGGCGGGCGGCTCGCGTCTGCGGCGCCGGTTGAATCTCGCCGGGCTTGGGGGCGCCGACGTCCTTGGAGTCGATCCCGTAGGGGCGCGGCGGTTGGCTACATGCGGCGACGGCAAACAGCGCGCAGACGCATGCGGTTTTGGTGGTGCGTGTGGTCACATTTCCTCCAAAGACTGGGTGAATGCTAGCACGTCGCCAGGCAGCGCGGTGTGGTGCGCCTCGGTCAACTGACCGAAGCGGCAACCGAGCCGCGAGTGTGGGTATAGTGCTCCCATGTTATTTCGTACCCTTCGTGGCGTCCTCGTTTGGTCGTGGTGGTTGTGCATCGCCGCAGTGTTTGGCTGCGATGCGCCTCCCGCGGAATGCACCGCGGACGGTGACTGTCCCAGCGGTGAGCATTGCAGCAGCTCACAAAACTGCGTGTTGTGCACCGACAGCAGCCACTGTGCAGCGAGCCAATTTTGTTGCGATGGCGAGTGTCTCGACAACGTCGACATCGAGAGCCACTGCGGCTGTAAGGCTGAAGCCAACGACGGCGAGATCGGTGCGACGTGCGCGAGCCCAGACAACATTTGTTTGGTCGACGCTCAACGGGCGACGCCAACAAACCTCGCAGATGCCACCTGTGGATGCACCTGCAACGCGGCCCTCGGTGGTACCTTGTGCGTGTTAGCGGATGACGCCCCCGACGTCGTTGCGTGTGGCTGCGTTCGGACCGACCCCGTCG
The DNA here is from genome assembly GCA_043744135.1 of Deltaproteobacteria bacterium. GTDB lineage: Bacteria > Myxococcota > UBA727 > UBA727 > VGSZ01 > JAYTVG01. The sequence continues at coordinate 1,575 of JAYTVG010000600.1, forward strand.
ACACGTGCGAGCGCCCGACACTCGATGCGCGCGGACTGCCGCACCACGTCGCTGACACGTGCTCACCCAACAGCGTGTGCGTGTGCATCGGCGAAGGCGTGATCGACGTGTGCGATCCGAACTCGACGCTGCCGGATTGCACGGCCAACGGCTGCGGCAACGCGTTGACCGCGACGGACAGCTGTGGCGTGTTGTTTCGCGAGTGCAATAACCCGCTCACCGGCGTCGTCGATGGCACGTGCAAAGATGGCGGCTGCTCGTGCGACGAGTTGAGCGACTGTCAAGACACCGGGCTCAACGTCGACTCTTGCGTCATCCTCGTCGACGGTGGCCAGTGCGTGTGCGACGGCTACGAGATCGGTGGCGACCGCGCGCCCTGCCCGCTGGCACTTGAATGCGTCGCGACCGGCTGCGTGTACGACGGCGCTCCTTACGCAACCGATGTGCTGTTATACGCAGCGGTTGGCGTACGCTGACGCGCGCTGGACCTGCGCCGCGACCTAGCCGTGCACGTCGCTGCGGTGTGAGCAGCATACGACAGCGCGTCAAGGTGTCGGGTGTTGACGTCGCCACGTTCGTAGACGCTGCGCCGCCAACTCGAGCGTTTCGAGGCGTTTGCAAAACGCAAAGCGCAGCAGCGACCGCCCCTGCGAACGGTCGCTGGGATAAAACGCACTCGGCGGGATTGCGGCAACGCCCGCGTCCATCACCAGCTGCCGTGCGAATGAGACGTCGTCATCCGCGGTCAGCTGCGCACCACTCGCGAGCACAAAGTACGCACCGCGCGGCACGCTAACGACAAAGCCCACGTCTGTGAGTGCTGCCACCAGGAAATCTCGACGCTCGGTGTAGCTGTGGCGCAGCTGCGTGAGGTAGTCGGCGTCGCACGACGCCAACACCTGCGCCATGGCAGTGTGCAGCGGCGTTGCCGCGCAAAACGTCAAGTACTGATGCGCGCGCTGCACGCCTGCGATCAATTCCGCGGGCCCGGTCGCCCAGCCCACCTTCCACCCAGTTAAGCTAAACGTCTTACCCGTCGACGACAGCGTTACGGTGCGGTCGCGCATGCGAGGCAATGTTGCGAGCGGCACGTGCACGGCATCGTCGTAGATCAGGTGTTCGTACACTTCGTCGGTGATGGCGATGACGTCGTGTGCCACACACAAGCGCGCAATCTCGGCGAGCTCCGCGTGGGAAAACACCTTGCCCGTCGGGTTGTGTGGCGTGTTGAGCAACACGCCGCGGGTCTTGTCGCAAAACTCCGCGCGCAATGCCTCGACCGGGAGTGCGAAATCCGGGAAGCGCAGCGTCACCACCCGCGGCACCACGCCCGCCATCGCCAACGCCGCGAGGTAGCTGTCGTAGCAGGGCTCAAACACGATGACCTCGTCACCGGGTTCAAACAGACCGAAGATCGACGCAGCGATCGCCTCCGTGCAGCCGGCCGTCGCGCACACTTCGCGCATCGGGTCGTACGACAGGCCGTAGTGCCGCTGTTGGTGCGCGGCGATCTGCTCGACCAAAGGCACCACCCCCATCGATCGACCGTATTGGTTGTTGCCGCACGACAACGCGTCTATCGCCGCCTGCACCGCAGACGCCGGCCCGTCGAAATCGGGGAAGCCCTGGGCGAGGTTGATGGCGCCGTGCTGCACCGCCAGCTGCGTCATGTCGGAAAAGATCGAGGTGCCTAAAGCTGTGAGTGCGGCGCGCGCCATCGCGGAGAGTTAGCGCACCGCGCTCGTTTGACAACGCGGCACGCTGACAGCCAACGCACGGTTACGGCGTGATGGTCTTTGACAACGTGTACGCGCCGCTTTGGTTTTGCGAGTAGCCGTCGACAAGGACAAACCACAAGCCGTCGCCTGGTAGCGTGGCGTTAACGGTGGAGCACTGACCTTGTTGCGCGGTGTCGTCGTTGCACGCGCCATCCGCGGGACGCCCGAGGCAGCCGCCCTCACGCACTTCCAGCATCGAGTCGAACTGGGTGTTGCCGCCGCACGTCGTCAAGTCGACCGCATGCGAGCCGGGGCAGGTGTTGAAATAGTACATCTCGTCGGGGCCATCGCCGCGGCCCTCGTCCGCGCATCCCGGAGCGGTGTCGTTGATGGCGTCGCTGGTGTTGCCGCTAGCACTCAGCTCGAGGCGCGTTGCGTTGGTGCACGCGGCGGGCTGCACTTTGAAGTGCACGATACCGTGGGCGCCAGGCGTCAGCGCTTTGACGACGGCGGTGTACGCACCGGCTTGCATCTCGCCGAGAAAATGCGAGCCGCCGGCGCCCTCAGCACCGCACGCATCGTCGATGCACTCGACTTCATCTTGCGCTGCGCAGGTGTTGTCGCGGTAGACGGCAAGCACCGTGTCCATGTCGTTACCATACGTCGATAGGTACATGATCTGCGTCGTGGGCACGTTGAAGTGGAAGAACAAATCACCACCTTGCCCGCCGCAGGATGGTTCCACGCTTGGGTCGTTGCCGGCGACGATCTCGCCCGTGTACTGCGCGCTACCTTCGACGTTTGGCGCCGTGTCGCAGGTGCCGTTGGTGGTGAGCGGTGGGCAGCCGTTGTCGGCGACGCGATCGCAGTCTTGGTCCTCGCCGTCGCCGCAGATCTCCACCGTCGGGGTGCACGCGTTGGGGTCGCCCGCCACAAACACCGGCACGCGCGAGACGTTGTTGGTGTGGTCCATCTCGGGGAAGATGCGCTCGGGATTGACGTGTACCTCGAGCACGTAGTTGCCTTCCGCCACGCCGGTGATGTCGATCCACTGACAATCCAAATACGACGAATACGTGTCAGCCCAACCCACCGAGATCCCTTGATCGGAACAGTTATACTGCGGGCCGCCGGCGTTGTTGTCGCGCTGCTCGAGGTCGATCAAGCAAAACGCTTGCTTGTGGCCAACTGCCGCAACCTGGCCATCTTCGGTGAGCAAGCGGTAGTTGGCGTATTGATCGAAGTGATAGTGGTTGTGGCACGCGC
>JAYTVG010000601.1:0-4549 GCA_043744135.1 Deltaproteobacteria bacterium
CGGCGCTGCGCCGACCGCGCATGCGTGGACGTTTACGCTGCTTGAGCCCCCTGCAAACGGTTCGCAGACGCCGACGACTGTCGAGGTGGTTGCGGTGGATTTGACGTTCAACGGGCCGCAGTTAAACGACTCGGTGTTTCGGATGGATGCGCCGCCCGGGGTGGTGCCCCAACCTTTGTAGCCCGCGCTACACCAGCGTCATCCACACGCCGCGCATCGGGCGCAGAGTCGCGAGCCCGCCGCTTGTGATGTCGGGCGGCAGCGGCACCACCGTCAGCGCGCGAATGTCACGGCCCGCGGCCGCCGCACCTGTGCGCGCATGCTGCTGGACGTCGCTGACGTTGACGGAGCGATCGTTGGTGGACAGCAACAACGAGCCGCCCGTGCCCAGGGCACCGCACGCGTCGGCCGCCAGCTGGTGCAGATCGCGCTGCAGCAAAAATCGCGCGCCATCGGGTCTGAGCGCTGTGGTCGGCGGATCGCATACGACCACGCCGTAGCTTTTGCTGTTGTCACTGCGGGCGCGACGCGCGGCTTTGCGCAAAAACATCAGCGCATCGTCGACAATGAAGCGGTGTCGTCGTGGGTCGATACCGTTTTGCAGGAGGTTATCGGCTGCCCATGGCGCGCACTTTTTTGCCGCGTCGACGTGGTCGACGCGCACGGCACCACCCAGCGCGGCAGCAACACCAAACGCGCCGGCGTGCGCAAACAAGTTCAGCACCGCTACACCAGCAGCTGCAGCGCGCACCCAGGCGCGACCGACACGCTGATCGACAAAGACCCCGGTGCCTGGTGCGGCCGCGTCCACCAAGCGCACCTGCAGCTGCATCCCGGCCTCGGTGACGACGTGTTGGTCGGCGGGAGCGCCGTGGATGATACGCAGGGCTGCGCGCTCGCCGCGTTTGCGCAACAGCGCCACCACGGCCGTTGTCGGTGTGTGCGTCAACAGGGCGTCTTTGATGGCGTCGAGGTCGTTTGGCCACACCTCGCCGCGAATTTCGATGCGCGCGACCGTGCCATAGCCGTCAATGACGAGGTTGTCGCAGCCGTCACCGGCGTCGTCCACCCAGCGCAATACGTCGGTGTCGGCTGGTCGCGCCATATGCGCGCGTGCGTGGATCGCGTCGATGATTCGGGCGACGCGCTCAGTCGACACGCATCACGCCGCGGCAGGCACGGGGCGCCGTCGAGCGGCGACGCGGCCGAGTAACTCGTGCAACACGTCGACGTCGGTCGCAGCTCCGCCATCAACCGGTGTGGACGCAGCGCGCGACGGCGCGATGGTGGCGCCGACAGCGACGTCGATGCTGTGCATGCCGACTGGCGCGTCCGCGACCGCCATGGTCGGTGCCGTCGTCGCAACCCGCGCGCTCACAGCGTGCGCGCTGGCCCCGTGCGTGCTGGCCCCGTGGGTGCTGGCCCCGTGCGTGCTGGTACTGTGCGCACGCGGGCTGGCCGCGCTCGGGACCACCGTCGTGGCGGCGCGGTCGCTGCTGGGCGCTTCGTCGACGTTGACGTCGCTCCAGTCGTCCTCAGTGGTGGTGACGCGGGTCTGCGTCGTGGGTGGAGCGGCCGCTGCCGACGCGGGAGCCGCGGCCTGCACCGCGCTCGCCACGTCGCTCCAGTCGTCTTCGGTGGCCGCCACCGCAGCGGCGGGGGCGCGCAGCTGTGCCGCGCGCTGCTGTGCGCCGTACAGCTCGCTGAGGCGCTCGGCGACCAGCTCGTTGCCGGCGTTTTGCGCGCGCACCCGTTCGTACAGCGCGATGGCTTGCGCAAGGTCACCGGCGTTAGCGGCGGCCTCTGCTTGCGCTTGCCACGTCACGGTGTCGGCGGCGGGCTTTTGTTGTTCGCGCGCGCCATCTTCCAAGTACATCTGGTGCACTTCTGTCCAGCGACGGTGCACTTCATACAAACGCGGATCGTTGTTGCCTTGCAAGATCTGAAAGCACTGCGCGAGGTCGCGCACGGCCTGCGCGAAATTCCCACGTTTCACTTCGTCATGAGCGCGGCCCCACAACTGCTCCGCGATGCCAACGGTCGAATCCACCATGGGCCCACCATCGCCCGCGGCGTCAGCGGAGGCAAGCAAAGCACTCGGCGTGTGACGTTGTAAAGCGCGCCTGCGGGACGTGGGCTAAGGGGTCCCGTCACGCACCAACTCGCCGCTGTACACGCTGAGCGTGCTCGGTGGCACTTGCTGCCCGAAAAACGCGCGCTTTTGGCCCGCGCGTTGTTCCAGCACGAGCGAGGTGCCGCCGGCGCCCGCGTAGCGCACGTAGTTGACGACGCCACCGTTGATCACACCGACGTCGCCAACGGTGGTGGTTTGGGCGTCGCCGCGCTGTTGCAGCGTGTAGGGCGCGCCGTTGTAGGTGAGGCCGTTACCGAGCGCGCCAAACATCGGCACGTCGTGTGCCTCCGACAAAAACGTCGCCGCGAGCGAACCCGCGTGCTTTTTGATCTCCAACATCCGCTTCGTGTCGCCGCCGTTGAGCAAGTACACGTCCCACGTGTCGCGTTCTTCGCGGTAGTGGATGACGCCTTCGATGATGAAGTCGGCGTCGCCGTCTAAGATCACGTCGCCGGGCTGCAGCGCGTCTAAGGTGGGGTCCGCCTTGGCTGTTGCGCGCGGGACGACGGCCGGGGGCAGGGCGCCGCGGCCGTCACCGTCACGCAAGCGATGCGCCACGCCGCGTCGGTAGACAACGACGCTCGAAAGAGTCGCGGCCGCCAAACAGCCCATGGCGAACAAAAGAATCACAACATCGTTATAGCACCGAAGGCGCGCGACGCACCCGCCTTATGAACAGTCGTCGGTGGCGGAGCCGTCGGTGAGGTCCTCGACGCACACCACGCCGCCCGCGCTCACGATGACGATGGCAAACTCCGACCAGCGCTGATCGGGCTGTCGTGCGCGTACACGCTGGCGCCGCCGAAACGCAGGCTCGCGCTCACGATCATCGGCAGCGTCGACGCGTGGTACACAAACACGGCCAGCAGGTAGCTGCCGGGAGTGATTGCGGCGACGCTGATGAGCTCGGGCCCAAACCCTTCGAGGTCATCCATGTCTAAATGCGGATCGCCCGCGGTGAAGCCGGTGACACCGTCCCAGTCAATCGAGCGGTGCCGTGCCACCGCATCAGCGCGCTTGCGGACCGACGACGGCGTCGAGCACGGAGTCGACGCAAAAGTCCGCGGCGGAGCTCTCTGCGCGCGTGAGGTGGATGTCGACGTCGCCATCCGAGGTGCTCCAGGTGACGCGGGCCTCAAACCCGCTGTCACCTTCACCTTCCCCTTCACCTTCCCCTTCACCTTCACTCGCGAGATCGCAAGCGCCGTCTTGGCAGATCTCGTCGCGGTCGCAGTCGCCGTTGTTGCTACATTGAGCGCAGTGGCCGGCGGCACAGACGTCAGCGTCGGCGCAATCGTCGGCGACGGCGCAACCGCCTGCTGGGCGCCCTGACGACAGCGGCAAAAGGGCACACACTGCGATGACAAAGACGACGCGAGGGACGACGAAGCGGCGATCGAACATCGCGGCGATCTCACACATCTCGATGACGGCGCACGTCCAAGTGCCTCCGCAGCGACCCGGTTGCTGTAGCGCGTGCATCTGCGAGCAGGCGGCGTGAGTTATTGGCACTACCTCGTGGGGCTCTCGCTGGCGTTTGCGGTCGTCGAGCGCGTGCGCCCGATGCGGCCGGCGCAGCGCGTTTGGCGACGTGATGTCGTGGTCGACTTGTTGTACGTCGTCGTCAACGGCCACCTCTTGGGCGTGCTGCTGGCGTGGGCGACGGCACCGCTGAGCACCGTTGTTGACGCGCACGCGTCACAGCTGCGGTTGCAGGTGCTGACCGCGTTGCCGCTGTGGCAGCAAGCGCTTGTGGCGTTTGTGCTGTTGGACGCGCTGCAGTGGTGCATTCACAACGCGCTACATCGGGTGCCGTGGCTTTGGCAGTTTCACAAGGTGCACCACTCGATAGTCGAGCTCGATTGGCTGGGCAGCTTGCGCTTTCATTGGGTGGAGATCGTGGTGTACAAATCCGTGCAGTATCTGCCGCTGCTGGCGCTCGGTGTCGACGGGCGCGCGTTGTTGGCGGTGGCGGTTGTCGGTACCGCCATCGGGCATGGCAACCACAGCAACGTCGACGTCGACTTCGGCATGTTGCGCTACCTGTTTAACAGCCCGCGCATGCACGCGTGGCACCACGTGCACCCAGATGCAGGTCCAAGCAACATCAACTTTGGCGTGTGTTTGTCGGTTTGGGATTGGCTGTTTGGCACCGCGCATCTGCCGAGCGCGGCACCCGCTGCCATCGGTCTCGCGGCGCCGGGCGTGCCGCGCAGTTGGCTTGCGCAGCAACTGTGGCCGCTGTCGAGGCTGCTGCGGCCGCGTTAACTCACGATCCGCGCACCACTTTGACAGCGCCCTTGTCCTCGACAAAACGCACCGCACGCTCAACCAGCTCCCCTTGCAGCACGATGGCGCCGTCCACCACGCGCGCGCCGCACCCAAGCGCCCGCTTCATGTCGGCGCACATGGCTT
>JAYTVG010000602.1:0-1432 GCA_043744135.1 Deltaproteobacteria bacterium
TTGAGGGCTTGCAAAGCGCCGAGCGCTTGCCGGTCACGGGCAAGATCGACGCGAAGACCGCCGACGCGCTGGTGGTGCGCGGTGTGTTGAGCCCGTCGCAAGCACACGACTTGGTGCCGACGATGTCGCAGCTGCAGTGGACTGACGCTGCGCCAAAGCAATCGCCGGCAAGCGGGCCACAACATGCAGTGCCGTCGACGACCTCAGCGACGTCATCCTCCGCGGACACCGTGGCCTCGACGTCGCCGACCGCGCAAGATTTGGCGCGCCCAACCGCTGGGGCCCCCGCGGCGAGCGATGCCGCCGCCGCGCTCAGCCGCGACAGCGCGCCCGCCACGCACGCTGCGGTGTCGAGGGACGACGCTGCAAACGAAAACGTCGGCAATGCGCCGTCCGGTGACGAGCGCGTCGACGATGACGCGCGCGGCCATGCCAGTGTCGACGACGGCGACGACCACGCGCCAGGCCACTACGAGGTGGCAGGCCTGTCGCAACAACTCGCGACAGCACTAGAAGCGCTGGCGCGCGACGACGACGGCTTAGGTGCCGCCACCTACGCATGGGACGTCACGTTGTATCGTCCAGGCGTGTTTGGCAAACGGCAAGCCGCCGAGCGCTTGTTTCACCTCGTCGTCGTGCGTGCGTCGTCATTTGACACGCTATGGGAAAACGCGCGCGTCGCCATCAACGACAAGTTGGCGCGTTACGAGCCCGACAGCGAGCCATTAACGTCGGTGGCGCTGTTGGCAGCACTTCGGCGCGCGCGGGTGCGCACGACGTCATGAACCGACGCATCGGTGTCAGCGGTGGTCGTCGACGATCTTCAAGTCTGCGGTGCGCGTCGCTGCCTCAGCGATCTCGTCTTCGCTCAACCCGCCCGACAGCGTGATGGTGGTGCTCTGTTTTTGCCCGGTCTCGACGTCGCGGGCGCTGACGTTGACCAAGCCGTCGGTGTCGATCTCAAACGTCACTTCGATCTTGACGCTGCCGCGCGGGGCAGGGCGAAGGCCGGCGAACTCGAACTCGCCTAGCAGTTCGCACTCTTCCTCCTTGCGACCCTCGCCTTGAAAGATGCGAATCCTGACGCGGTCTTGGCTGTCGCGCGCGGTCACGAAGGTGCGCGTGCGGTCAATCGGAATGCTGGTGTTTTTGTCGATGATGGGCTCAGTGAAGCCGCCCACCGTCGCCAAACGCAAGGTCTGCGGCGTGACATCGAGCAAAAACGTGTTGGTCTCTTGGTCAAGCAGAGCGTCTGCCTGGATAGCGGCACCGAGCGCAACCACCAAATCAGGATCGACGTCGATGTTGGGCTCACGTTGAAAGTAGTGCCGCACAGAGTTGCGCACGATCGGCAGGCGCGACGGGCCCCCCACTAAGATCACACCGTCGACGTCGTTGGCGGTTAGGCGGGCTGACTGTAGCGCTTCGTCGC
>JAYTVG010000603.1:0-1430 GCA_043744135.1 Deltaproteobacteria bacterium
GCGGTATTTGCCGAGGAAGTCGAAGATCTTGCGGTTGTCGTCGGTGTCTTCGATGTTGGTGCCGGGGATGAGGTCCGGTTTGCATGCACTCATCGCGAACGCCGCAGCGACCAGCGAGACCCACAAAAACGGCGTCGCCGCGCGCTGCGTCGTGTTCAGGGTGCCGTTCACCGAAGTTGGGAGATGAAACATGAAGTTCATAGTTGCGTCATAAAGCAACCTGAGGCGCGCGTCGATTCCCGTGTTGCGCACCCATCAAGCACCCGGTGCGCTGCGCAAGCGCAAAAACGCGCACGCATGCTCCACGAGCGTTAAGGACGTCGGAGAAAACGGCGCCGATACTTTCGTGAACGCGAGGTAGGCGATGAGCTGCTCACCCTCAAACAGCGGCGCCAACAACAGGTTCCAGCGATCGTCAGTGCCCACCCGTACCGAGGTGGTGAGCGCCAGCCGCCCGGGCAGCGCCCGCCCGAGCGCGGGGAGGATGCACGACAGAACTTGCGCCTGTTGCCCAGTGCGCGCGTCGAAAACGGTTTGCCCGTTTTCGATGCGCACAAACGCGCGCTCATCCGCCGCCACCAGCTCACCCAGCAGCGGCATGAACTCGCTGGCGAGGTCGATCACCCGTTCACGTCGCTGCGCCATCAGCGGCGCGAGCGCGCCCAGCATCGCCAAACGTTGCGCGGCCCCGGGTAGCTGCGCGTTGCCAAGGGTGTCGAGCGTGCTTTGGTGTGCCGGCGCATGGATCACTTCGACGTCGCCAAACGCGCCCCGCACCGGGCTGTTGGGCAAGCCCACCACCGGCATCTGCTGCACCGCTGCGACCGGCCCGTCGACGCGCAACAACGTGTCACCCACTTCAATGTGGTCGCCCGGGAACAACTGGCGCGATTTGACGTCGCTGCCGTTGATGCGAATGCCGTTGCGACTGTCGAGGTCGACGATCTCGACGTATTCGCCAGCGCGCCGCACGACCGCATGGCGACGCGACACCCGCGCATCATCGATCTCAAGCCCCTCGCCTGGCACGCGCCCAAGCAAAGTGTCGCCCTCGGCAATCGTGATGCGCAGCCCGCGTTGGCGCCCGTCTTCCACCACCAGCGAGGGGTCGTCAGGCCGCAAGCGCCGCAGCGCCGGCAACAGCTTCGCGCCGGCAGCCAGCAAATCTAGGTAGCTCGCGAAGCGCTTCTCGCGCGGCTTTTGCACCATGCGAAACAACAAGTCGTCGAGTTCGGCGGGGACGCGGTCGTCGATCGCACGCATCGACGGAAACGGCTCGTGCAGGTGGCACGCAATGAGCGCGTCGGCGCCCGCCGTGCCAAAAGGTCGACGTCCAATCGTCAGTTCATAAAGCGTGCAACCGAGCGAGTAGATGTCGCTGAGGTGGTCGCTGGCGTGGCCGCTGGCCACCTCGGGCGCGATGTACGCGG
>JAYTVG010000604.1:0-4539 GCA_043744135.1 Deltaproteobacteria bacterium
GTTGACGAGCCCGCGCGACAGCGTCGGCACAACCATCAACACCACGAGCGCGATGCACACGATGCCGAGCGTGGGCATGACCGCGCGCGCCACCTCGCCAAACGGGCGTTTGAAGATAGCCGCGCCGACGAATAAGTTGGTAGCGACCGGCGGTGCGAGATAGCCGATCTCCATGTTGACGACGAAGACGACGCCAAAGTGGATGGGGTCTATGCCGTAAACGTGCAGCGCGATGGGCGCGAGCAGCGGTGCAAACACCAACGTCGCTGACACGCTATCCATCAGCGCGCCGACAAAGATCAACGCGACGTTGACGACGAACAAAAACGCCAGCGGACTCAACGACGCACCCTCAAGCCAGGCGCCGATACGCTCAGCGGCACCGATGACGGCGAGGAAGTCGTTGAGGCCAAACGCCAACACAACAATGAGCACCAGCGAGCCCACCAGCGTCGCTGTCTCTGCAAACGCATCCCACAAGCCACGCAGCGTCATGTCGCGGTGCACCCAGGTTGTGACGACGACGCTGTACATGAGCGCAACAGCACCCGCCTCGGTGGGCGTGAACTGGCCGGTGTAGATGCCGCCGAGCACGATGACGGGCAACACCAGCGCGAACACGCCCTCGCGCACCGACGTCAACAGCTCCGCCGACGAAAACGCGATACGGACGCCAGGCACGCCCCTGCCGATCCACACCGCGTACAGCGATAACGCCAGCGTGATGCCGAGGGCGGGCACCAAACCGGCCAAAAACAAATCCGACGGGTTCACCGCGGCCGCACCCGACACGCTGATGGAATAAATGATCATCGCCACCGACGGCGGCACCAAACAGCCAAGCGACCCCGCTGTGGTCAGCAGCCCCATCGACGCGCGCTCGGGATAGCCCGACTGAATCAGCGCGGGAAACATGATGGAGCCGACAGCGACGAGCGTGACGGGCGAGCTGCCCGAGATGGCGGCAAACACGATGCAGGCAAGGACGCTTGCGATCGCAAGACCGCCTGGCAACCCTCCGACCATTGCGCGCGCCACGCGAACCAAGCGCGCCGCCATCCCGCCGCGCGTCATGACAGTGCCAGCCGCGATAAAAAACGGAATCGACAGGAACACGTTTTTGTTGGTGAGCCCCTCGATCTTGTTGACGATGCGCACCAAGCCCGCGAGGTCCAAGCCCTCCCCCGCGATCCACATGAAGCACAACATGGTGGCGACGCCAACGACGACGAACAAACGCGCGCCGATGAGCAGCATCGCAACAATCGCGGCAACGACCAGCAGCGTCACGACGGGTCCACTTTCGCTGGCGTACGCAAACCAAGCATGCGCATGGCGTCGTCATCATCCGCATCGCGGCCCGCGTACGAAGACCTCGCGTGCAAAACAAAGCGCAACCCCATGATGCTCAGCGACACCGGCATCACGCAAAACGCCATCCAACGCGGCAACGCCAACGCCGTAAAGTCGCCACCCGCGCCGTCGGTGTCGATCCAATCGCCGTAGTGTGAGCGCAAGCTCAGCATGCTGAGGGCTACCAGCGTGAAGCAAAACGCCGCTGTCAGCGCGTTACCGATCGCGTGCACCACCGGCAGCGCGCGCTTGGGCCACAGCTTGGCGCCGAGGTCCAACGACAGATGTCGATGCTCGTGCGCCGCCATCGACGCGCCCACCAACGCCAACCACAGCATCAGCACCAAGCCCAGTGTTTGACTCCACACCAGACCGTTTGGGAGCGCCCACACAAAGAGCTTCAACGCGGCCGCCGCAGCACCAACGACGACGGCCGCGGCCAGCACGCGCAGCTGCGGTCGCGTGAAACTGCCGCGGGTTTGAAACGCCAACGCCACCACCGCCCACGCCACCAACAGCGTCACAACACTCGCGGTCGTGGAGCGTTGTCGCGTCGCGGTGCGGTGCACGACGTCTAAAAACACCAACAGGCCCATCAGCGAGCAGGCGACGGCGCAAAACGCGCGCTCGACGCGGTACACGGTGCCCAGGGCAGTGCTCAGCATCGCTCAGCCGCCACGGCGCTTGGCGAGGGCGTCGGTGATTTTTTTGTAGAGTTCCTTTTCGCCCGTCGACGCGCCCTTGATGTAGCTACTGCGCGCGTCTTTTGCGAGCGCTTGAAACGGCGCGCGCTCGGCAGCAGACAGCACGTTGACGGTGACGCCGCTGGCCGTGAGGTTGTCGAGCAACAGCGGCGTCATGGCCCGCACGTCGCGACGCAGGCTCACCACCACGGCGTCGTTGGCCTTGGCCAATGCCGCTTTCACCTCGGCGGGCCACGTGTCAAACGCAACTTTGTTGAACATGATGGCGGCGGGTTGGTAGATGTGCTCGCTGACGGAGTAGTGGGTCGACACCGTGTGCCAGCTGGCGGCAAACGCAAACAGCGGCGTTTGGTCGTATCCTTCGACGACGCCGGTTTGGATCGCGGTCAACGCTTCGGTGGTAGGGATGGGTACCGGGCTTGCGCCAAACGCGCGGTACATCGCGAGATGCGCGGGGCTTTCTTGGCTGCGCATCTTTTTGCCCTTGAGATCCGCAGGGGTGTTCACCGCGAACTTGCCGCCAAACGATCGAAAGCCGTTTTCGCTCCAAAAACCAAACACCAGCCCGCGCGCGCTCGCCGCGTTCATGACGTCGCTTTTGATGACGTTGTCTAAGACGTCGTCAGCCTCGGCTGCGGTGGAAAACAAGTACGGCAGCTCGAGCACGTTGAGCTCGGGAATCTGCGACGCAAGCGCGCCAGTGGAAGCGCCCACGGCTTGAATCTGCCCGCGCTTACAGGCGAGCACGGTTTCGTTTTCATCGCCGAGCTTGCCACCCAAAAACAACTTGATTTTGAGCTTGCCGCTGGAGTTCTCCTCCGCAATGCGCTTCCATTCGTTGAGGGATGCCGCCCACGGGCTGCCTTCGGGCGCCATCGTTGCCATTTTGATGGTGACGTCGGGTTCAGCAGCTGTCCGCGACGAAAACAAACTCGCCGCAACCACGCAGCTCAGCGCGGAAACCATGAAGAACATCCGTCGTGGATCGGTCTGTTGCACACGCACCTCGTGCGTAACGCTGAACTATGTGACGCAATCGATCAACACCATCGTGAGCGCCGCTGTCGGCGCGGACCGCAGCGCCGCAGGGTCTTGCACCGGCGACGTGCTTGCGCCATCGGTGGTCGCATGCGCGTTTTCCTCGCTTTGTGTTTCGCGGGCCTCGCCACAGCGGCGCAGGCACAAACTGCCAAGCCGTCAGCAACGATGGCTGAGGGCGAACGCTGCCGGATCATTGTGCTCAACCTGCAGGGCAAGGGCTTGCCGCCGAAGGAAAAAGACATCCCGGCGCTGCTCACCGACACGCTGGCAGGCGAGTTGTCGAAGGTGGCAGGCTGTCACATCATCACGCAACAAGACGTCGGCCAGATGCTTGACGTCGAGGCCAGCAAGGCCGAGTGCGGCGACGGCAGCGATTCGTGCCTGTCAGAAATCGGCACGGCCCTGGGCGCCGACCGCGTCGTGGGCGGTTCGGTCGGCAAGATCGGTAGCGAGTTTGTCATCTCGGTGCGCTTGCTCAACACCAGCAAAGGCACCGTCGATGCACGCGCAGAACAAGCGGTCGCGGGAGACCCCGCACAGCTGCGCTTGGCCGCGCGCAATGTCGGTCGCCGCTTGTTTGGTCAAAAGGAACTGCCGCCAGACGCACCCGAAGACTCAAGTCCGCTGATGGCCGACGACGGCGCATCGGCTGGCGTGTCACCGATGTTGATCGCGGGTGGCGTCGTGGGTGGCGTCGGCTTGCTTGCTGGCATGGGGGGAGTCGCGTTGGCGATTGTCGCAAACCAACGCCTCAACGACGCGTCGGTGGCGGACAAAGGCGCCATCCGCACGCAGGGTTTGCTCGCAGTCGGCGTCGCCGTTTTGGGCGGCGCGATGGTGTTGACGGGCGGCGCGCTCGTGGGTGTGGCATTGTTTTCTGAATGAACGCAGAGTCGCAGTCGCGTAGCCTGCGGGTCCGCCCTTGCTGTTGAGGTTGTCATGTTGAACGCGAGAATGCTCTTCCCCGTCGTCGCAACCTTGTGCGTGATGCCGCTTGGGTCTGGCTGTGAGTTGTTTGGTGTCGGCGCCGCTGCGTGCGACCCAAAAGATGCATCGACCTGTCCCGACGGCAACGTCTGCAACCAAAAGGGCAAGTGTGTGCCTGGCACACAAGGAGAGGGCGAAGGCGAAGGGGAGGGTGAAGGCGAGGGAGAAGGTGAGTCACTCGCCACGCCGGAGCTCGTCGTTGACGGACAAGACCTCGTCACGCTGCTCTCGCAAGACAGCACCGGGACGTTGTACTGGGCCACGGGGGTCGCAAACGGCGCCATCCGCAAGCTCGCCCCCGGCGGCAACGCGCAGGTCGTGTATACGCTTGGGTCGTCGGCCAGCGTCGCCGCCTTAGCGCTGTCCGACAGCGAGGTGTATTTCGTCGTCAACGGCGCTGGGGCCAGCGACGGACCGCAGATGGTACCGCAGTCCGCCGACGGCACGGTCGCGC
>JAYTVG010000605.1:0-1428 GCA_043744135.1 Deltaproteobacteria bacterium
ACCATCAACGGCGGCTTTTTGCGCGACGACGCCAAGCTGCACGTCATCATGGTGTCCGACGAGCCTGAGCAATCCAAAGGCGGCGAGAACCTCTACATCGACTTCTTCAAAAACATTAAAGGCTTCAGAAACGAATCGCTCGTGGCAGTCAGCGCCATCGCCACCCCGACCAACGGCTGCACCTTTGCGGACGGCTCGCAGCTGTCCGGCGACCCCCGCTATCAAGACGTCGTCGGCGAGCTCAACGGCCGCTTCCAAAGCATCTGCGACTCGAACTGGACCAGCATGATGGCCAACCTCGGCCTGGACTCTTTGGGGCTGCGCATCGAGTTCCTGTTGTCGCGCGCCGCGGAGGCGAGCTCGCTTGCGGTATGCGTGCGTGCGGGCGGGCCGAGCGACAGCTGCGTGACGTCGACGCGCACGTCAGACGGCGCCGCCAACGGTTGGTTTTACGACGCCGCACAAAACGCCGTCGTGTTTAACACTGGCTCAGTCCCGCCGCGCGGCAGCCGCGTGGAAGTGCACTACGCCACGTTTTGTTTTTGACCTGCTCGCGCGCTACTTCGCGTGAAACAGCACGTGGCGCGCGCTGGCGTCCGTGACGATCTCGAGGGTGTTGCGCGCGCTGCAGGCGACGCCTTCGGCTTTGTCGACATCGTGGCTGAGCGGCAGCGTGAACACACGATCTTCAGTCACGTGCAGTGCGTCGCGGTCGACGACGATGCGTGCGAGTGCGCTGCCCTCGTCGCTGAGCGCGTACACACTGCCGTCCGCGCACTGCGTGAGGTCAGACAGGTCCGTGAGTTGCGCGAGCTCACCGTCGTTGAGCGTATGACGGCCCACCTCGTCACCGCTGGCGAGATCTAAAAACAACACCGCGCGCGGCGATTTTTCGTAGGCCACCGCCAATAGCGCGGGGCTGCTGTCACCCCCCGCAAGCACCGCGATGCCCTCTGGGCCATAGTGCGGGTCCGTCTGCAGCAGCGGCAGCGTGAGGTCCGCGTCGGGCGTGTCGGCGCCAGGCCGCGGCCCGCCCTCAGCGCTTTGTGGGTCGAAGGAGAACACCCGGTTGGATGCTTCGCTGACCACCAGCATGACGTCGCGTTGGGCGTCGTAGCTGATGCCCTCAAGGTCCTCGAAGCCGGCAGCCGTGTCGACGGCAAACACCACGGCGAAGTCCCAGCTGCCCGCCTCAGCCCGCAGCACGCCGGCGCGGTCGTCTGCGACCCAAACGTTGCCGTCGCGATCAAACGCAACGCCGCTTGGTTCTTGCACGCCTTGCATGTTGGGCGGCGGCCCACATGCGGCCGCCATCAGCACCGTGAACCAGCATGACCGTCGTGCGCGCATGGGGGCCTCGTATGACGTCGCGAGGTGCCGCGACATCCATGGCTTGGCGACGCGCGCGCGGATCCGTGATCACCGCGG
>JAYTVG010000606.1:0-4531 GCA_043744135.1 Deltaproteobacteria bacterium
GGAGAAGGCGAGGGAGAAGGAGAGGGCGAAGGAGAGGGCGAAGGAGAGGGCGAAGGAGAGGGTGAGTGTGCGTACGGCCCGACGTTTAAAACGACACTGCGCCAGCGCAGCATCGTGCTGCTCGACGACCGCACGGCGCTCGCCGCGGACGCCGTGGATGCCGTTGAGGGCAGTCAGCTGATGGCGGCGTTGGCGGCGGACGGTAGCCCGGTGGGCACGGTCGCCGACGGTTTCGCGCTCATCGACCAAAGCGAGCTTCGCCTCATCAAGCTTTGGGATCTTTCAAACGAAGTTGGTTTTGATGCGGTCGAGTTCGCACGTGGGGACAGCTCGCTCGGAGGCTTTTTCACGCATGGCACCGACGTGTTGGTGGCACGCATCAACGACGGTGACATCGTCGAATGTTCATCGGTACGCGGCCCTGTTGGCGCTTGCGCCACTGACGCGTCGTGCAGCGCGGATCACCGCTGCCAAGGTGCGACGACGTCAAGCGCGGGGTGGTGCATCCCGCGCGCGGCGCCGATCGGCGAGGGCGTCACGTGCGCCATCAGCGCGGATTGCGCGGACGGTTTGCGCTGTGCGGGTGTGACGCGCGCGCTGCCGGGCTTTTGCGACCCCGCCTACAACGCTGGCACGTTTGAAGACACGGCGGTGGTGGCGGCGGGTTCACTGCCGATCGCAGCCAACAGCGGTCTCGTGCGGGTGTTGTCTGTGTCTGGGCTAGCCACCGTAGACACCGACGTGCAGATCGCGATTTTCATCGTGCACAACGACGTCAGCTTGCTCAACATCTCGCTGCAAAACCCCGCCGGAACCACGGTGCCGTTGTTCAGTGACGCCAGCGGTGGCGAGATCTTTTTTCGTGGCGCGGTGCTGGGCTTTTCGGGCGACGAGGTCATCAACGGCGGCTGGATGTTAACGGTGCAAAACACCAGCGCCACGGACGCCGGTGAGCTGCGCGACTTCGCTTTGACGCTCGGCTCACGCGACGACTAGCTGCGTCGACAACGCCACCGCGGCGATTCGCGACTTGACGCTACAGCGGCAAGCGGTCCCACACCTTGAGCATGGCAACTTCGTCGACATGGGCGCGCACCACCGCCGCCAGTCGCCGAGGGTCGGCGCCGGCCTGATGCGAAGTCGCGTCCATCACGTGGGTGACCGCGTCAGCGCCGTGGCCAACGCCCTTGAGCAATGCAGCGTCTTTCGCTTTGGGGTCCACGAGGGTGCTCGCTTCGGCGATTTTGGCCACGCAGTGCGCCGCGTAGCTGGCCGCCATCAGCGCAGGCCCATTGGCGACGCGCACGTGCAACGCCGCATTTGCCGCATCAAACGCCGCGATGCGCAGCGGGTTTAGGTCCGTGGCTTTTTTGTCGATGACGGCTAAGGCGGCGTCCAGTGCAACGTCGGTGAGTTTGGGGTCTGCATGCTTTGACACGGTGCGTGCGCATGCGATGACGGCGCGCGCGCCCGACAACTGCAGCATGCGCACCGCCAACCAACACATCCACTGCGGCGCATCGCTGGCGCGCCACGCGGTCGTAAAGTCGGCATGGCCAGCGTGTGCTATCCACACCACCGCCTCGGGGCACGCCGACAGCGCGCGGAACCGTTTGACGAACTGTTGCGGCGTTAAGCGCATTGTCGCGCACGCTAACACGATCGCGAACGGTTGGCTGTCGGTGGTCGCGTCACTCCGACTTCGGTTTGATCTTCTCCCAACCTTGCTGGAAGCGACGCTCGGCACGCTGTTGTGAAGCCGGGTCGAGCTTGGCACCGTCAGGCATCATCGCGATACCAAAGTACGATTCGTCGACGGCGACGCCCGCTTTTTTATTGCGCACACCCCACACCGACACCGATTTGTCATCGTCGCGGTAGCTCGAAAGCGCTGCTGATTCACGCATGCGATCCATGTCGTCGCGCGAGCCGATTTGGCCATACGCCATGCACGGGTATTCGCTGCAGTCAACGTCGAGCACGCCACCTTTCACGCCTGCTTCCTCGAGCGCGGCTTCGAGGGCCTTTTGCAATTGAGGGCCGCCAAAGCGCTCGGGCAGATCTTTGGGAAACGCCACGGGCTCGCCTTCGTCGGCCTTGCGCACTTGGTCTGCGAGCGCGAGCTCGTCGCTGGCGCGTTTGAGTTGTTGTTCGAGCTCGGCGTTTCGCGTGCGCAGCGCGGTGAGATCGACTGCGCCGAAGCTGGCAGCGCGCAGCGCCTCAAGCTCCACCCGCGACACCGTGACCGCATCGGGCATCACCGCGCTCGGCTGCCAAGTTGGCGCCGCCGTTTTCGACGACACCACCGATTGTCCTGGCAGAGCGCGCGCCTCGCCGAAGTCGTTTTTGACGCGCACCTCTCCCTCCACCACCAGCACGGAAACGGTGGCACCAAGCACCGCACCGAGTGTGCCGATGGCGAGCGATTTGAATGTGGCATGTGATTTGACGTTGGGCATCGACAGGTCCTTGGGGTTTGAGGCATCGGTACTGACATCGACGTAAAAGCAGGTGCCGTGCACGCTGACGTCGCCGCCGGGGGTGTGCACCGTGAGCGCGGTGCCGGGCGTGACACGGTAAAACGCCCGGCCGATGGGCTGGTGAACGTCGATGGTGTCATCGCCAATGTGGTCGACGACGGTGTAGCGCAGCATTGCACCAGCATCGAGCACGGCTGCCGCTGAGTCGCCGAGCGCTACTGTTTGCGGCGCGCGTGCATACACCTCGCCAGCGCTGTCACGCCACGCGATGTTGACGATAGCGAAGACGCCGACGCACGTCGCGGTGGCGAGGGCAACCGCCGCTGCCGCGCGCGCCCGAAAGCGGCGCCGCGCTTGGTGCAGGTCCACGACACGCTGTGCAAACCCCTCGCTCAGTGCGCAGCTAGGATCGCCAAGGTGACGCGGCGTATCGAGCTCCGCAAACAGGGCGTCGAGGGCGTCGTCGCGTGCGAACGTCGATGCGTCGCTTGGGTCGTTAGACATTTACACCTCCCCGATGGTTTCGCGCAGGCGCGCGCGCGCCCGCGACAAGCGACTTTTGACGGTGCCTTCGTCGACGCCGAGAGCGACGGCGGTTTGCTGCACGCTAAACTCGCCGGTGACGCGCAAGACAAATGTCACGCGCAACTCTTCGGGCAAGCTCAGCAGTGCGTGCTGCAAGCGCGCGTCGAGCGCGCGCCGTAGCGCGTGCGCATCTGTCAGCTCAGCGCTTTGCATGCTGTCGTCGGTGAGCACGACCTGACGTGCGGCCTGGCGCTTTTGGCGGCGCATCTCGTCGATGCACAAGCGGCTCGCAATCGTCAAAATCCACGTTGACAGCCGCGCCGGACCAGCTGCTTGAAAGCGCGCGAGCCGCGACAGCACTCGCAAAAACGTCTCTTGGCAAACATCGAGCGCGAGTGTGCGCGAGCCCAGCATGCGCGTGCACAGCGCCATCACGCGCTGCTGGTACAACAGCACCAACGCCTGTTGCGCGGAAACGTCGCGCGCCTGCGCACCGGTGAGCAGCCGTGAGTCGAGCTCACGCGCGGGCTGTTGCACAACGTCAGGCACGGTCTGGGTCACAGCGACACTCACGCCCCTTACACGTTTTGCGCGGCCCTGAGGTTCCCGAGATCTGCAACGCTCGGCGTGGTTTTTTGGACCCGCTAACCGCCGTGCGCGTTAAGGCGCGCTTCGATGGCCTGGTAGCTGGACGCGAGATCCGGCGTCATGCAGTCGTTTTCAACGTCGTGGCCAGCGACATCAACGCTTGCGAGCGTGACGCTGCTGCGGCCGCCCGCACGCAGGGTGACGAGCGCTAAACGGCGCAGGTCGCAGCTGGCGGCCCCCATCAAGTCCAAGCGCGCGGTGTCTTCAATCGGGATGTCACCGAGCGCGTTTCGTTCGACCAACAACGCCACGGCGTTGTCGCGCACCGACGCGCGGTGGTCGACGGCCAGCAGACTCAAGCGCTCGTTAAGCCCAGCGTCGGGGCAGATGACGAGAGTGTTGAGGGTGTCCGCCGTGGCGGCGCCATCGAGCTGCGCGAGCAAGTGCAAAACGGCGGTCGTGTCGTTTTTGCCGCCCCAAAAAGCGCGCGCATAAGGCGTGGTGCTGCCGTCGGGGCTGCCGCCTTGCCAATACGCGTGCCCGAGCAGCAACGCTTGCGCCGCTGTGATCGGCTCATGCTCGTAGTGCATGATGACGAAGGCTGTGTCGCCGCGTTTGAGCGCTGCGCGCGCATCACCCGTGCTCAGCGACGTGCTTGCGCGGCTTGACCACGCGCTCAGCACACACAACAGGCCCAGCAACAGCACGCCACCGACGACCGCCAACTGCGCGTTTGTCAGCAGCGACAAGCGCGGGTGCACAAATCCCAACAGGTCGCGGGCCGCGTCCGCGAAACGAGAGCACGCCGCTGCGAGCCGGTGGCGCCACGCCGTGCTGATGACGCGCGGCAAGGTGGCGTCGTGCACGGTTTGGTACGTGAGCACCTCTGTGGTGTGGCGCGCAAAGGCGTCTACCTCGACCGCGCTGATCCGCGGCGG
>JAYTVG010000607.1:0-4528 GCA_043744135.1 Deltaproteobacteria bacterium
CACAACTGATGCAAGCGCGCGCGGGGTTTGACCAGTCGCAAGTGAACCAAAAGACCGCGACGGCTTCGTTTGGGCGCGCAACATCGCTGCACCAAAAAAATGCTCTGTCACAAGTAGATTTTGAAAGCGCGGAAGCAGGATTCGCGCTTGCTGGCGTCGCGGTGCGGGCAGCACAAGCGCAAGTGGCGCTCGCTGAGGCCGCCGTTGGCCTCGCTAACCAAAGCTACGCCGACAGCCGCATCACCGCGCCGTTCGCCGGCGTCATCGCGCGAAAGAACATCGAGATCGGCACCCAGCTGAGCCCTGCGCTCACTGCCTTTGTGCTGCAAGACCAAGGATCGCTAAAGGTGCTCGGTACCGTGTCTGCGACGGAGGTCGCGCTACTCAAAAGCGGCATGACCGTCCGCGTCACCGTCGACGAGCTGCCCGGCGTCGCCGTGGACGGCACGCTCGCGTCGGTGGCCCCGAGCCTCGACGACACCACACGCCGCGCTGCCGTCGAGATCTCGCTCAAACCCACCGAAGCGCTGCTGCCGTATATGTTCGGCCGCGCGTCGATCGCGTTTGGCACGCGCAAGGACGCGTTGGTGATCCCTGCGACTGCGATCCTGCCGTCTGCCGACGGTCCTATCGTGTACGTTGTGAAAAACGACGTCGCGACGCTGATCAAGCCCCGCGTTGGCGCCCGCATCGACGACGACGTGTTCATTGAAGGTGGCTTAAATGAAGGTGACAACATCGTCATCTCAGGCGACACGGGCCTACGCGATGGCATCGCCGTCACCGTCGACGGCGTCGCGGGCACGCCAGCTGGATGACGCTAACTGCGAAGCGCTGGGTTCGGTGTTCACTTGCAAGGTTGATGATCGAGGAGCTTCACCATGAAAATCGCCACTGTCTCTATCGATCGCCCTGTGTTCACGACAATGGTCGCGGCAGCCGCGATGGTCTTGGGCGTGCTGTCGTTGTTTCGTCTGAGCGTGGATCTCTTCCCCGAGGTGTCTTTCCCGGTCGTGTCGGTCTCGACGGTGTACCGCGGCGCATCGCCCGAGGAGATCGAACAGCAGGTGACGCGCACGATTGAAGACGCGGTGTCCTCGGTCAACGGCGTAGACACCATCCGAAGCTACAGCCGCGACTCCGTGAGCGTGGTCGTGGTGTTGTTCAACCTCGGTGTCGACACCCAGCGCGCCGCGAGCGACGTGCGCGACAAACTGCAGGCCGTCAAAAACACACTGCCCGCTGGCGCCGACGATCCGCAGGTCTCAAAGATGGACCCGTCAGCGCAGCCCATCATGATCTTTTCGGTGCAAAGCGACGGCGATGCGACGCATGCGCGACGGTTGGTGGATGACGTCGTGCGGCCCGCGCTTGAAACCGTCGAAGGAGTCGGTTCGATCGACGTGCGCGGCGGCAGCGAGCGCGAGATCCGCGTCGAACTCGACCAAACCAAGCTGCAGGCGCTCAACCTGTCGGTGACGTCGATCGCACAACTGCTGCGCGCGGAGAGCTTCGACCTGCCCGGCGGCAAGGTGATCCAAGGTGGACGCGAGCTCGCGGTCAAGGCGCAGGGTCGCTTTCAGGCGCCGCAAGAGGTGGCCGACACCGTGCTGATGGCTCTCGCTGACGGCACGCAAATCCGCGTCAGCGACGTCGGCACCGTCAAAGACACCGTGGAAGAAGTGCGCGAGCTAGTTCGCATCGACGGCAAGGACGCGGTCACGTTTACCGTCATGAAACAGTCGGGCGGCAACACCATCAAAGTCAGCGAAGGCGTCCACAAGCGTCTGGAAAAATTGCAATCGCGCGTCGCAAGCGACGTCAAGTTCACGCTCATCAGCGAGCAAGCCCACTTCATCCAAAACAACATCACGCGCCTGCGCGAACATCTGATTTTGGGCGGCGTGTTGGCGATCTTGGTGATCTTCTTGTTCATGCTCGACGTGCGCTCGACGCTCATCTCTGCGGTCAGCTTGCCGTTGTCCGTGATCGCGACGTTCACGGTGATCTCCTTGATGGGGTTTACGCTCAACATCATGTCGATGTTGGGCCTGACGCTGTCGATCGGCTTGCTCATCGACGACAGCGTGGTGGTGCGTGAAAACATCTTTCGCTACTTGGAGCGCGGCGACAACCCACGCGACGCCGCCAAAAAGGGCGTCTCTGAAATTGCGCTCGCGGTGTTCGCCACCACCATGACGATCGTCGCTGTGTTTGTGCCGGTGGGTTTCATGGGCGGGCTCATCGGGCGTTTCTTTAAGGAGTTCGCACTCACGGTGGCCGCTGCGGTGTTGGTGTCGATGGTGGTGTCGTTCACGATCGACCCCATGTTGTCGGCGCGCCTCGCACAAAAGGTCGATGCCGACCGACACACGAAGATGCGCAAGCATTGGTTTTACGGCCCGCCGACGCGCGCATTTGAGGCGCTCGACGACACGTACCGTCACTTGTTGGGCTGGGCGCTTAGCCATCGCATCACGGTGATGGGCGTGGCATTCGCCATCTTCGTGGCGAGCCTGGGATTGCCGTCGTTGATGGGCAAAGAGTTCTTTAAGCGCGGCGACCAGGGGCGCTTTGAAGCCATCTTGGAGATGCAGCCGGGCACACCGCTGCAAGAAACCGATCGCATCGCTCGCGAGGCAGAGAAGCTGATCAAAATTCCCGAGTGCCCGACCATCTTCGCGCGCGTCGGCGTCGATCGCGACGTCGCAAAAGCCTCCCTGCAGATTTTGTGCGTCGCCAAGGACGAGCGCACACGAGACACGGATCAGTTCATGGTCGACGCGCGCAAACAACTCGAGAGTCTTCCCGGCGCGAAGGTGACGTTGCGCATCCCGGACCTCGCCAACAACGGTGTCCCTGCGGCGGTCTCGCTGCTCGTCACCGGCCCAGACTTTGATGAGCTTCAGCGCACGGCGACAGAAGCGTACGAGATCTTGCGTGCGACGCCCGGCGCCGTCGACGTCTCGATCTCCGCGCGGCCCGGCAGCCCCGAGCAGCGCTTCGTGGTCAACCGGTCTGCGGCGGCCGATCGTGGCGTTTCGTTCGCCGCGGCAGCGCAAGGCCTGCGCGCCGCGCTCGAGGGTGACGTCGTGGCGACCATGCCGGACGGCAACAAGGACATCGACATCCGCGTGCAGCTGCGTGCGCAGGACCGCGCGACCGTTGAGTTGCTGCAGCGCATCTTGATTCCGAGTCGCAGCGGCGCGCTCGTGCACCTGGCAGACGTCGTGACGCTCGTGCGTGCGCAGAGCCCCGCCGTGATTGAGCGCACCAACCGTGAGCGCTCGATCAGCGTGACGGCCAACTTGAATGACCGCTCGCTTGGTGATGTGTTGAACGTCGTCAACCCCCAGCTCGACAAGCTCATGAAGCCGGGCTTTGCATACAAGTACGAAGGCGACGCGGAGAATATGAAGGACACGTTCGCCAACATGTTGATCGCCTTGGCGCTCGCGGTGGTGTTCATCTATTTTGTGTTGGCTTCGCAGTTCGAAAGTTTTGCGCACCCGTTCACGATCATGTTGGCGCTGCCACTCGCGATCGTCGGCGCGCTGCTCGCGTTGTTTTTGACGGGCCAAAGTTTGGGGATGCCGTCGATGATCGGCATCATCTTGCTGATGGGTCTCGTGACAAAAAACGGCATCTTGTTGGTGGACTACACAAACCAGCTGCGCGCCCGCGGCAAGACCGTCATGGAGGCGCTGTTGGAGGCGGGGCCGGCGCGCTTGCGACCGATTTTGATGACGTCGGCGGCGATCGTGCTCGGCGAGTTGCCGACGGCGCTATCCAAGGCCGAAGGCGCGGAGTTCAACGGGCCCATGGCGGTCGCCGTCATCGGTGGCGTCATCACGTCGACGCTATTGACGCTCGTGGTGGTGCCGGTTGCCTATGTTTGGGTGGACAAGATCTCGACACGGGCGGATCGCTCGGTGACGCCGGCCGCCGAGTAGTGGCGTACGGCGCTACGGCAGTACGAACCGCACAACGCCGAGCACACGCTTGACGTTTTTACATTCGGTCGAGCCTTCCGCGATCAAACACGTGCACACGTAGGCGTCGTTTTGTTTCGCCGGTGCGTCGACGAGCAACTGCGCGAGTTCGTAAAACGCGTGGTACGCGTACGGGTCGCCGCGAACGGCGTCTTTGAGTTTTTGAATCGCTTCTTGCGGTGCGCCACCTTTGGCCGCAACAATTGCGATTGCCTCATGCGTCAAACTGGCAGCTTGCAATCGCTGCGACTCGGTAACTTCGACATCGTCAGGGCACAGCGCCGGCCGCCGCTGCAAGGTGAGCTCGCCATTTCGTGCAGTGGGCGCGGCTTGCGCGCGTGGTGGCGCGCTGGGTGTGAACGCAACCGCGACCGCTACGCCGAGCACCATGCCGCTCGCTGCCGCGCCGAGGAGACGCGCGCCACGCGGCAGCTCAACCAACCGATCCTTCGCGGCGTGCCACGCGAGCCGCACGCGCTCCAAAACGGGCACGCGCACGACGTAGGCCGAGATGTTCGCGGCCGTTTGATCGCGCG
>JAYTVG010000608.1:0-4520 GCA_043744135.1 Deltaproteobacteria bacterium
AGCGACCCTATCAAACGCCAGCGCGCGTCCATCCAACCTCCTGCTTGCCGACGAGCAGCGACGTCGTGTCGAGCTTGGCGCCGAAGCTAGAGCATCAGGGCCGACAAGTGTCGCTTTCGATGCGGATCTTCACGTTCATCTCATCTATCACGCGTTGAGCGTCGTGCCGTCACACACGCGCGCTCGCGTCTACGCGCGCGCCGGTGTCGACCACAACGTCGTCACCATCGATGCTCAGCTGGTACGCAGGCAGTGCGGTGGTGGCGGGCCCGGTCAGCGCCGCACCGTCGCTGAGGCGAAACAGCGAGCCGTGGCATGGGCACACGGCGCTGGCGTGTTGTTGGTCGCCGGCGGCCACGTCGGTGCTGCTGCACGCGCGCGGCGACACCGACAGCTGGGAGCACGCGCTATCGCCGCACAGCGACACCAAACAACATGCGTGCGTGCAAATCGCCGACAGCGCGTGCAAGCCGCCCGCGTCGCGCGCCACGATGACGCCGGTGTTGTCGTCGACGTTGAGCAGCACTGCTTCACCGACCGCGAGCGCGACCGCTGCCGGCACCCGCACCAGCAAACCTTGCGCTAAGCAGTACTGCGCGCTTGTGCCCTCAGACGCAGCGCTGCAACTGACACCCGCGTCGGCTGACGGGGCCGCCGGCATGCACGCGCCTGCCGTCGTCACCGCGACCAGCTGCAACAGCTCGCGTCGCTTGAGCGCTATGGGATGCATTTGCCCGACGCGATCTCGCACGTGAGCGGCGACGTGCATTGCTCATCGCTCGCGCACGCAAACGCACATGCGTGATCGCTCGGCCCGTAACCAAGGGGGGGCGTGGTGGGGAACAGTTGGCACACGTAGCCCTCGTCGCTGCGGCAATCGCTGTCGGTCGCACAACCGGCTAAGCACGCGGTGGTTTCAAACGGCAGTGCGACGCAGGTGGCGCCCGGCGAGCAGACCTGCACGTCGTCGCAGGGCTCCAGCACGCAATAGCCGCCGGGGTAGCCGTCGCCAGCCTCGTTGTTGCAGGCGTTGCGCTCGTAGGTGCCGCAGTCAACGGTGGTGGTGCACGGTGCACCGGTGCGCGTCGCGTCTGTCGGTGGCGCGCAACGACCTCCCGCATTGTCGAGGTCACACACCAGCGCGCCACAATCCGCATCCGCGCTACACGCTGAGCCGAGGCCCGTGGTTGGCACCGTGCCGTCGGGGGGACAGTCAAACAACAGCTCCAAGATGTCGACCTCAAGCAAGCCCGCTTCCGACTCCACCTGTGCGGTATCGACGTCTTGCGTGCTCATAGCGGTGGCGAGGTTGGCGAGCGACTGGTCGAGGTCGTCGACCACTGACGCGGTGCCGGCGACGCGATGGCAGCTGGGCACTTTGGCGGTGGCGGTGCTGCGTAGCGTCGAAAAGTCCGCTTGCAGCGACGCGAGCTCCGATTGATATGCGGTCCAGTCGCCAAACCATGCATCCAGGCCGATGCGCAAAAACACCGCGTCCATGCGCACCACCTCTAAAGGCGTGTCGGGATGAAAGAAGTCAAACAACACCGACATCTCGAGGTGGATGTCGTTGGCGGCGTACGCGGACTGTTGTTGGTCGCCGGCCGGCACGCTGACAGCAAGCGTCGCGATGGCGGCATCGACCTTAGCAACCGACACCGCGGGGAAGTCGGGGCAGGCGGTGGTCGAGCGCGTCCATACTTGCTTGAGCAGCGACAACACGCCGGTGGCACGTGTGAAGTCCGCGCTCCGATCGGGCAGCGCGCCAAATGTCGAATACGACACGCCCTCTGCGTCGCGCTCGACGTCACGCATGTCAGCAAGCACCGTCCCCGCGCGCGGGCAAGCGTCGACCGGCACGGGATCATTGCCGTCGGTGGGCGCGCACGCCTCCAACAACAACAGCACGATGGTGACGAGGGACAGCTGTGAACGCATGGGATGCTCCGTGAGTGCAGGTGACAAGACAACGACGCAGAACCGCTGCCGCAAGATCTCCTGCGGGCAAAACGTAAACATTGAGCATCAGGCTTAGGGCTCGTGCCCGTCGGCGCAAAAGGAACCGTGAAACGAACCGCTCACGCTGCCGCTCGCAAACGTCAAGTCGAAGGTGCCGTCGGCGTCTTTGCCGCCCTCAAGGGCGCTGAGCACCACCGCACCGCTGCGGGCCGACACCTCGGTAGGCGTCGCCGTCGTCGACGTCACCGTGTAGTTCACGTCGCACTGTCCTGCCGAGGGGCGACCATCGGGTGCGATCGGGAAGCTGGCGGGCGCGGTGCCGATGAGCTTCATCTCAAGCGCTTGGCTATCGTCCGTGATGCGCGTGTCCCAGCCCGGCTCCGCAAGCGCCGAACACGCCACCGGCGCGTCAAACACGTAAATGACGGTGGTTTGCGCGGGGTCGTCGGGGGCGCCGATCAAATACACGGCGCCCACGGTGTCAAACGCACGCCCGTCGAGGACGCCGCTGACGTTGCCGGCGCCAGCAACGTCCTTGCGATCCGCGGCGGGTGCGCAGCCGACAGCCATCGCAAACACCAGTGTCGGCACCAAAGCCGGCGCGCAGTTGTTGGTCATGGCGATGGGTGCCCGCAGCGCGCGGATCCTTCGATCACGGCGTCGGCTAGATGCGCCGCTTCGGGATCAGCCGGTCCGCTTTGACGGTGCCGTCAGGTGCGGCCGCCCCCAAGCGTGGCGCCGTCACGCTCACCTCGTCACCGATGGACACTTTAGCGCGTGCCAAGTGGTCGCCGGGAAACTCGGCGTCCCGCTTCACCACCGACATGAGGTTTTTGTCGACGACGATTTTTTCGAGCAGCGCATTGAGCACCAGCGCCGCCTTTTTTGCCGCGGGCACATCCCACAGCGCAGCCGCGATGCGAAACAAGTCGTACACGGCGTCAAGCAAGCCCAGCGACCCCGCAGCAGCGCGCGCCGTTTCGGTGGCGACGATCACCGTTTGTAGCTGCTGCAGGCGCGCCAGCGAAAAGTCGATGACAAACTGCCCCCGCTCGTCGTGCAACAAAAACAGCACGTCTTTGACGACAGGGTGCATGCGTCCCAGCGCAATGCGGGCGTCGATCTGCTCGACGTAAGCCGCGAGTTGCGCGCTCTCGGCCGCGCTCAGGTTGTCAAAAGCATCCACGACGTGAACGTTAGCAGCTCACCCGCGGAATTCACTGACTTGGGAGGTGAACAAAAGGAATTCACCGACCTTGGGAGGTGATCAAAAGGAATTCACCGAGCTTGGGGTGGACCGTTGAATTTGGTTTCAGCGTAGGCCGTCAAATAGGCGCGTCCCGTGCCTTTCGCGACTTCTTTGACGGCGGACATGCCGAGCACATGCACACCGACAGATTTGGCCACCACTTCGCCGGCAGCGTGCGCCGCGAAGCCGCCCCCCACCAAAAATGCCGTTTCGACACCGGAAAACACAGCGTCTTTCGTGGCTTCGCCAAGTTCACCCAAGTTGCGCTTGGCCCCCGCAAGATCACCGGTGCAGGCGCAGCCGACGGTTTCGAGAGCGTTTTTCCCCATGGACGCGGCGTTGCCTACGAAGCGAAACGGGGAGGTGATGGTCTTGACTGCCGAATTCGCGACATCAGCGAGAAAGCTCATATCCACCTCGTTGTGAGCAGCCGAAGGAGTATCGGCGGACCGGGCGTCGCAGTCGTCCGCGATCCGGCGGATGTCCGCGCGTCTTCATGTGACCCAGGTCACCTCTACGCTGACATCGGACAGCAGCCGGTAGACGAAGTGCAGCGGCTCGGAAATCCCTGTTTTGACCGACAGCACGTGCCGCACTCGGGTGGTGTGATGAGGTTTCAGCGCACTCAAGCGGTCGCTGCCGTCGTAGTCGGTGGTCGGAGTGGTCGCGTTTTCGTTGACGTTCAACACAGTGGAGCTTTCGCATGCAGCGCGCGGTTTTGTTTTGCGGTGCTTGGTCTTTGCTGGCGACCCACGGTGCCGGCGCGCAAACGCCACCGCCGTCTCGTGCGCCCAACCGCGACGCCAGCCCGTTTTTCGACGTCGACCCGCAACATCCAAACCACCTGCGCCCTTCCAAGCGTTCGCTCGCGGGCCTTGGACGCGATGCGATGGAGGCGATGGCGATCCCACCTATCGATCCCGCGGTGCTCGACGACCTCGACGCGCGCGGCGATCGCCACACCACGCAGCTCAGTGGGCCAACTGTGGCGCTGCCGCCGGGCCTCGTGACTGAAAGTGGCAACGTGCTCATCGTGCAAGGCGACCCGTTCACCGTCAACGGTGCCAACGGCCCGCAGTTCGATCACGGCAACGGTATGTTCGACCTCGCAAACGTGGTGCTGTCGCGCTACGGCGACAGCTTCGACTTCATCAGCGTGTGGACGACGTTTTCTGACCCAAGTGTCGCCGCGTACTACTTCCCCATCAAGCAAGACACCGAGCACCTCGGCAACTGCAACCCCAACGCAGGCGATACCTTTGGCTGCGTGTTTAACCAGGCGGAGGGATTTTTAGAGCGCTTGCAGGGCCTC
>JAYTVG010000609.1:0-4520 GCA_043744135.1 Deltaproteobacteria bacterium
CGCCCTTGGGCTTGCCCGTCGTTCCCGAGGTGTAGATGCAATACGCGAGGTGCTGCGGTTGGGTAGCGGCGCGCACCCGTGTTGTCGTTTGTGGCGCGAGCGTCTGTTGCCACTCGCCATCGACGCAAACGATACGCGCTTGTGTCGGCGGCAATGACGACGCGAACGCTTGCGTGGTCAACACCACCGGGCATGCGCTGTCTGCGATCATGTGCGCGATGCGGTCGGTCGGATAGTTAGGGTCGAGCGGCACGTAAGCACCGCCGGCCTTGTGCACGGCGTGGGCGGCGACGACGAGATCCACGCTGCGCGGCACAAACACGCCAACCAACACATCGCTGGCGACGCCGAGCGTGACGAGGTGCGCTGCCAGGCTGTTGGCGCGTTGTTCCAGTTGTGCGTAGCTAAGCGTCTCGTCGGCGCACACCAGCGCGATGCGCTCGGGGTGTTGGTCGGCTCGTGCCTCGATGAGGTGGTGCACGCACGCCGCATCGACCGGCGTTTGTGTTTGATTCCACGTCGACAACACCAACTCTCGTGTCGCATCGTCCAAAAGGTCCAGCGTGCCGACCGTGGTTTTTGGTGCGCGGACCGACTGCGCAAACATCCGCGACACTTGCCCCGCGAACATCGCCGCGTCCGCAGCCGATAGCCGGCTCGCGTCGTAGTGCAACGTCGGCGCGACCTGCGCGCCACCGACACCTACCGGCGAGTTCAGCTCAAGTTGCGCAACGGTGCCGGACAATAACGCGCGCGGCCCGAAGCACACTGCGACCGGCAGGGCTGCGCCGCTCGCTAGCGTCACGTGTGCTGCCAACGCCGGCGACCGACCGACGAGGTCGCTCAAAAAACCCTGACGGCCGCGCGCACGCTCAAGCGCGGGACGGAGCCGTAAAGCGAGATCCTGCAGCGTCGCGTCGCGTTCAACGCTCAGCAACAGCGGCGACCACGGCGTCACGAGCGCATCGGTTGCGGCGTGGTTGATCGCGATGTGAAAGCGCCACTTGCCGCTGAGCCGTGCGAGCGCGCACGCAAACGCCGCGCACACACCCGTGTCAACGTCGACCACTTGCGCATCAACGGCGATGCTGACGCGGGCGCTGATCGGTGTTGCCGCGGCGCTGTGGGTCGCTGCATACGGCAGCTCGATTGGGAGCAGGTCCGTGAGCTGCGCCAACACTGCTCGCTCGTCGCGTGCCAACACCGCGCCGAGTGTCGTGCGCGCGGCGCGGACGGCGTCGCTGCTGGGCGACAACACTCCACCTTGTTTGATGCCCAAAGACGCAGCGGCAGCCGATACCGTCAGCGGCACTCCCGCCAGCGACGTCATGGCGCTCAGCGCGACCGCGCCGCGACGGCATTGCACGACCAGCTCGTTTGCACTCAGCGACACGACGGTGCCGGCTGCTGCGTCGATGCCCTCGCGCAGCTCCGCGCGCTGCACGACGATCGCGCGATCGCCGACGACGACCTTCGCAGCGCCAAGGGCATTGTTGTAGCGCCCGAAGTCGAGCGCGCGCACCACCGCGTCAACCGCGTCGGCGTCGGCGTCGAACTCGAGCACGCACATGTTTTTCGGACGGTCGGCACGCGCGAACACCCGGCGCACCGCGGTGCGGTCTTGCGGCGTGCGCGTGAACGTATGCTGTTCGAGCTCAACGAGTAGTTCCGCGAAACTGTCCAGCGCTGCTTCAAAATTGCGCGTGTTCAAGCTCAAACTGGTCTCGCGTTCGCTGACCTCAAACACGCGCGTTTTGAGCACGTCGCCAGCGTCGACCTCTGGCGTGATGACGTGCCACGTGACGCCGTACTCGCGCTCGCCCGCAAGCAGCGCCCATGCCGGCGCGTTGAGCCCGCTAAAGTGCGGCAACGGTCCGTCGTGGAAGTTGACCGCGAACAGCTTGGGTGCACGCAACACGTCGTCAGGCAACAGCTGCAAGTGCGTGATGGCAAACAGCACGTCGAAGTCGGTGCTGGCGAGCGCGGCGCGGTAGTCGTTGGTGGTGTGGTTGACCAGCCCGCACCCAGACGCCCATCGCGTCACCTTGGCTGCGTCGGTGACGACGGCCTTGATGGTCCAGCCGCGTGTCAACAACAGCTCACCGCATTGCGTAAGCAGGGCATCGGCGCCGATCAAGACACAACTGGGCATATTCGCTCTTCCTTGACGGCCGACGACGGCTGCGGATGGGATACCTCGGCGGCCGCCCCAG
The DNA here is from genome assembly GCA_043744135.1 of Deltaproteobacteria bacterium. Taxonomy (GTDB): domain Bacteria; phylum Myxococcota; class UBA727; order UBA727; family VGSZ01; genus JAYTVG01. Next base: position 2,214 of record JAYTVG010000609.1, read on the forward strand.
CCTCAAGCGCGGCGGTGCGGCGTCGACACGCCAAAGCGATGCAGGGCGGTGGCATGCTCGCAAGCGCACCGAAGTTTGCTAGCCTGCCGCAGCTTTGAGCCCACACACCCCTCAAAGCCGAGCTGGAGATTCATGAAGGGCATCATCTTAGCAGGCGGCAGCGGCACCAGGCTTCATCCGGTCACGCGAGCGATCTCAAAACAGCTCATGCCCGTGTACGACAAACCGATGGTCTACTACCCGATCGCTGTGCAGATGCTGGCGGGGATTCGCGAGGTGCTGATCATCTCGACACCACACGATCTGCCGTTGTTTAAGCGCTTGCTCGGTACCGGTACGGACTTGGGCATGAGCTTTAGCTACGCTGAGCAAGCAGCCCCAAATGGCCTGGCGGAAGCGTTCATCATCGGCCGTGATTTTGTCGGCGCCGAGAGCGTCTGCTTGGTGCTTGGCGACAACGTTTTTCATGGCCAAGGCTTGGCCAAGCTGCTGCAGCGTGAAGCGCGCGACCTGCAAGGCTGCACGCTGTTTGGCTATCAAGTGAAAGATCCCGAGCGCTACGGTGTCGCTGAAGTGGACGCGCAGGGGCGGCTGATTTCGATCGAAGAAAAGCCGCAGCAACCGAAGTCGAACCTCGCGGTCACAGGCTTGTATATGTACGACAACGAGGTCGTCGACATCGCGGCGAAGTTGAAACCGTCGCCGCGTGGCGAGCTCGAGATCACCGACGTCAACAACCACTACGTGCGCCGCGGCAAGGCGCGCCTCACGACACTCGGGCGTGGCATGGCGTGGCTCGATACCGGCACGCATGACTCGCTGATGCAGGCGTCGCTGTTCGTGCAGGTGCTCGAGCAGCGCACCGGCGTACAAATCGCGTGTCTTGAGGAAATCGCGTTTCGGATGGGCTACATCGACGAGGCTCAGCTGACGCGGTTGGGCGACACCTTCGGCAAGTCGAGCTACGGCGACTACCTGCGCACACTCGCGCGCATCCCGCAGGTGCACTGACACCTCCGAGCTGGAACATGACATTGAGGACACCATGGATATCGTGAACCTGCCACTCGACGGCTTGAAGCTCGTGCGCCCCAAGGTGTTTCGCGACGAGCGCGGCTTTTTTTTGGAGTCGTTTCGCGAAGAGACGATGCGCGCAGCGTTTGGCGTCTCGTTTGCCCAAGACAACCACTCGCGCTCGACCAAACACATCGTGCGCGGGTTGCACTTTCAGACCACACCAGGTCAGGCCAAGCTGGTGCGCGTCGGCACCGGCCGCATCTTTGACGTCGCTGTCGACATCCGTCCGCAGTCAAAGACCTTCGGGCAATGGCACGGCGAAATACTCGACGATGACACGCTTGCGATGATGTTCATTCCTGTCGGCTTCGCGCATGGCTTTTGCGTCTTGAGTGATGTCGCCAACGTGTTTTACAAATGCTCGTCGGTGTATGACGCGAAAACGGAGTCAGGGTTTTTGTGGAACGACGCGGACGTCAACGTCGCTTGGCCGCTCAGCGTCGAGGACGCGGTGGTCTCGCAGCGCGACCAACAAGCGCGCACTTTCGCGCAACTAAAATCGGAGCTTCGCGCATGAATCCTGTCGCTGCCTCAGAAGTGCTTTCGACGCCGCGCGTGGTCCGCAACATGCTCGTCACCGGCGGCGCTGGCTTCATCGGCAGCGCGTTTATTCGCGTGCTGTTCGCTGATGCGGGTTTCGCAGGCAACATCGTCAACCTCGACGCACTGACCTACGCGGGCAACGTCGACAACTTGACGGACCATGTGTCCAAAGTGCAAGCGGCGGGGCGCTATGTCTTTGTGCACGGCGACATCCGCGACCAAGCGCTGGTCGATCGGCTTATCGCGCAACACGACATTGACACCATCGTGCACTTTGCGGCTGAATCGCACGTGGACCGCAGCATTCACGGTCCGCGGGACTTCATCGAAACCAACGTCATGGGCACGTTTGCGATTTTGGAGGCGGTGCGTGCGCACGCCGGCAAGGGCCGTCACGTGCATCTACACCACGTCAGCACCGACGAGGTGTTTGGCTCGCTCGGGGACTCGGGCGCCTTCACTGAGACCACGCCGTATGATCCGCGCTCGCCGTACTCGTCGTCGAAGGCGGCGAGCGATCATCTGGTGCGCGCCTACGCACACACGTATGCAATGTCGACGACGGTGTCGAACTGCTCCAACAACTACGGCCCGTATCAATTCCCCGAGAAACTGATCCCGCTGATGATCAACAACTGCTTAGACGGCAAGCCGCTACCGGTGTACGGCGACGGGCAAAACGTGCGG
>JAYTVG010000610.1:0-4517 GCA_043744135.1 Deltaproteobacteria bacterium
CCAAACCAGCCCGCGGGAACGCCCGAGTAGATCACGTCGGCCAAGCGCATCGAGCCGAAGTGGTCGCCTTTTTTTTCGGCTTTGATGACGGCAGCAGCGTGCACCCCGGTCGCGGTGCGAAACGCGTCGCGCCCCACCAGCGGGTAGTTGACGGGGATTTCAGTGCGCGTCGCCTCGGCCGTCAGCCGACAATACTGCACGAGGTGCGAGACGTCGTGCGGGTAGGCACCCATCAACTTGAGGTTCATGATGATTTGATCGAGCGACGCGTTGCCGACGCGCTCGCCGACCCCCAAACACGTGCCGTGGACGCGGTCGACGCCGTACTCGAGCGCGAACAGTGCGTTTGCCACACCCAAGCCACGGTCGTTGTGACCGTGCCAATCGATCTTCACATCCTCGCCGGACTTGCCAATCAGCGCTTGGGTCCAGCGCACAATATGCCGCACGCCATCGGGTGTGACGTGGCCGACGGTGTCGCACAGCACCAACCGTCGACAACCCAAGCTGATGACGTGATTAAACAGCACCTCGAGTGTCTTTGGTGGTGTGCGCACCGTGTCCTCGGTGACGAAGGCGCACGGCAAGTCGTTTTTGATCGCGAAGCCGATCGCCTCCTCGGCGCTGCGCAACAACCGATCGAGATCCCAGTCTTCCGCTAACAACCGCACGGGGCTGGTTCCCAAAAAGCAGTACGCCACGATGGCGATGCCGACCTCATCGCGGATGCGCACGATGGGCTCAATGTCCTTGACCACGGTGCGCGCAGCACAGTTTGGGATGATGCGCATCTTGTTGTCGCGGATGTGCGTGGCCAAGCGCCGCACGTCGTCGACTGCGCGCGCGCCGGCGCCGGGCAGTCCAATGTCGGATGTGGTGATGCCGAGCTTGTCTTGCAGCTCAAGCAGCTCGAGCTTGACCTCGATTGGCGGGTCCACCACCGACGGACTTTGGATGCCGTCGCGCAGCGTCTCGTCGCAAGTCTCAATCACCTTTGGGAACACAGCACCGTTGCGATCGGTTTCGTTCCAGTCGTGAATGAGGTCGGTTTTTTCCGTCATCGGGCCGTCCTGGTCGCGCGGTTCAGCAACCAAAACGCCGGCACCGACACGGCGAGATACAGCGCGATCGGTTTAAGGACGTGGATGAACGGCGCGCTACGTTCAAAGAAGAACCACACGAGTGCGATCAACGCCGGCGGCAGCACGAAACGTCGGGTCAACACCGATGCGCGGTTCACACGCTCTCCAACACGACCGCGATGCCTTGGCCGCCGCCGATGCATGCGCTGCCAACACCGACGCGTTTGTTGCGTTGGCGCAAGGCGTACAGCAAGTGCGCGGTGATGCGTGCTCCCGAGGCACCGAGCGGATGACCGATGGCGATGGCACCGCCGTCAACGTTGAGCTTGCTGGTTGGGCCGGTGACGTCGAGCTTGAGATCCTGCGCGCACGCGAGCACCTGGGGAGCGAAAGCTTCGTTTATCTCCACGAGGTCAACGGCGTCCATCGTCAAGTTGGCCTTGCGCAGTGCTTGTTGGATCGCGGGCACGGGGCCGATGCCCATGACGGTCGGGTCGCAGCCGGCGATGCCCCAATTGACGAGGCGTGCGAGCGGCTTGAGTCCACGCGCTTCGCAAAACGCGCGCGACGCCAGCACCAGCGCGCCGGCACCGTCGCAGATGCCGGACGCGGCGCCTGCGTGGATGACGCCGTCTTTTTTAAAGATCTTTGGCAGTTTTTTGAGTCCGTCTAAGGTGGTGTCGGGGCGGCCGTGCTCGTCGACGTCAAACGCCACCACGTCTTTTCCCTTTTTGACTTCGACGGCCGCGATCTCGTCGGCAAACGCGCCCGCTTTGTGCGCGGCGGCGTGCAGCTGCTGGCTACGCACTGCGTAGTTGTCGACGGCGTCTTGCGAGATGTGGTGGGTGACGGCGAGCTTTTCGGCCGTCATCGCCATCGGCATCTGCGTGAAGCTGTCCGTGAGGCTCGACCACAGCGTGTCTTCGAAGTCCCGCGGCTTGCCAAACGCGACGCCAAACCGTGCGTCGCGCACCGCGAACGGCGCCTGGCTCATCGACTCGGTGCCGCCGACCAACACGCAGTCGGCCTCGCCGAGCAAGATCTGCTCAGCGCCCGACACCACCGCTTGAAAGCCGGAACCGCACAAGCGGTTGAGCGTCAGCGCTGGCACCGCGTGCGGCAACTCGCAGCGCAGCCCCACGTGGCGCGCGAGGTAGATGGCATCGGCGCTGGTCTGCGCGACGTTGCCGAAGATCACCTGCTTGATGTCGTCAGGGCGAACGCTCGCTTGCATCAGTGCTGCGCGCGCGGCGATCACGCCGAGGTCCGTCGCGCTGTGGTTTTTCAGCGCACCACCAAACGCACCAAACGCTGTGCGCTTGGCAGCCACGATCATGATGTCGCCGTCCGCCGCCGCCGTACCGACCGATCGCAGTGCATTCATCGTTCACCTCAGCCCGACAGGTACGCAGCCTCCCTGACGACGTCAAGCGCGTCACGACCGCTTTGCGCGTACAGCGCACCGCACAAATGCTCTTGTCGCGTGCGTCGCAGCACATCGACGATCGCGGCGTGTCAGCGGGCGACCAAATCTAAAGCGGGGCGCTGCTCACACCTTGCGCTGCTCGCGTTGACGGGCGCCCGCTCGGTTCGCGTTTTTGGGATCGGCGTTAGCGCGACCCCACAGCCGCCCGCACCGCGTCCGCGACGGGCCACGCATCGAACGCTGCATGAAGCCCCCACGTCGACGCGCCGAGCGGCACGCGTGTTGTCGTCACAGGCGCGAGGGTGCCGTTGCGATCGGTGTCGCGTCGGCAGCACTCGGGGCTGCTTGCCGAGTCATCGCCTTGCGCCAGCACGACTGCGCCGCCGAGGCCCACGGCAGGATGCTTCACCCACACGCCCGACGACACGATGACTTGCACGTCGACCACACCACGCTTGTCGTGCAGCAAATCCGCGCGCAAGCGTCCGTCGCCGTGGTCGCGGCAGATTTCGAGCGACACCCGCATGCCGCGCCACGACAACGTGGGACCGCTCTCGGGAAACGGCGCGCGCCCCCGCTGCTGAGCAACCAGCGGAAACTGCAAGCCGAAACGGTGCGCCAAGTCGACGTCACCGCCGTCACCGCGTTTGTGCACGGTGGCGACGCAACGCCCTGCACAAAACGCGAACGCTGTGTTGAACAGCCGTGTGCCGTCCGTCCACAGCACGGTGCCCGGCACGAGCAGGCGGTCGCTGCCCGCCGTCAGCGCGCACAGACGCGCGAGGTAGCTGTCGACGTCGGCCACCGACAGCGGCAGCGCGCTAGCAACGCCCGCCCACTCGGGGAGTACCACCAAGTCAGCAGCGGTGTGCCACGCAGCGGTGACGAGCGCGTCGACGTTGAAGCTGTTGATCGAGCCGGTGGTGGGCGCGAACACCGCGAGTGCCGTAAACGGCTCGATGCGCGCGGCCGTGCGAGGCAGTGGCACCAGCTCAAGCAGTTGCGCGAACAAACGCCGCTCGTCTTGGATCTCCATCCGCATCGGCAGGGCACCGTCGGTGACGCGCGCGACCACGCGCCGTAGCGTGGTGGCGTCATCGCCGACCGCTGCGAGCACCGCGCTCAGGTCGGCTTGAAAATCTCGGCTGAGCGGCGCTACCGCAAGCGCGATGCGGCGATGCAAGCGCGCGGCTTTGTCACAAACGGCCAGCGGCGACGCGCACGACGGCAGCGACGTCGCGACAGTCGCCACCGGGGGCGGCCGCGCGAGCGTCGTCGCAACCGCGCCGTGTTGTGGGCTTGCGTGCACGACCTTCGCTGACATGACGCGCGCCATCGCGATGAGGCTAGCAGACGCACGATGAAGGTGCGAGTGCATCCGGTGCTGCCCGCGCGCAACCAAGCGAGCACCGCGCCGCGACGCCGTCGGTCACTCAACACCACAAAACGCGAACGCGGATCACGAGCTGTACGCGGTTGTGGCAAGGCGCGAGCGAGGACCGCAAGGAACATAGTTCCTCTATGTGACTGAGGACCGCAGCGAAGCAACGCCGCCACAACCGCGTACAGCTCGTGATCCTGTGGTGTTTGTGGGGGGCTCGCTGTATCGGTCAATATGCGTTACGCCAAGCTGCTCATCCCCACCGTGAAAGAGACCCCCGCTGACGCTGTCGTCGTGAGCCACCGGCTGATGTTGCGCGCGGGCATGATCCGAAAACTCGCAGCCGGTGTGTACACGTACTTGCCGCTGGGCACGCGCGTGTTCGCGAAAGTGGCGAGCATCATTCGCGAGGAGATGAACCGCGCCGGCGCGCAAGAGTTGACGATGCCCGCGGTGCAACCCGCAGAGTTGTGGCAGCAAAGCGGACGGTGGGAACAATACGGACCTGAGCTGTTGCGCTTCAAAGACCGCAAGGGCGCCGATTTTGTCATCGGGCCGACGCATGAAGAAGTGATCACGAGCTTGGTGCGTGACGAGGTGAAAAGCTACCGACAACTGCCCATGAACC
>JAYTVG010000611.1:0-4514 GCA_043744135.1 Deltaproteobacteria bacterium
GTAAAAAGATAACGACAGGCAAGGCGTTTGGCGTCGTAGAAAGCGTCAAGGCCGTCAGCGATTTGTATGCACCGCTTGACGGCGAGGTTGTCGAGGTCAACGTTGCTTTGGTCGCGAGCCCCGATGCGGTCAACAAGGACCCTTACGGTGCGGCGTGGATGATCAAAGTGAAGCCCGCCGACGCTGCTGCGTACGGCGCGTTGCTTGATGCAGCAGCGTACGAGGCCGTGTTGCAAAAGATCGCGAAGTAGCCGTTTGCACGACGCGGAGTACCCACCGCAGCGGCGCCAGGACGTCGTTGACATTTCGAGTCGGGCCCGGACCGGCGCACACACGAGGCTGGCCGTGGCTATCCCCCCTATCGACAACAGTTTCGCGCACCCCGACCAATTCGTGCACCGCCACAACGGTCTGGACGCGGCGGACATCGCGGACATGGTCGCAACGCTCAAGGTGCCGTCGCTCGATGCGCTCATCGACGAAACCGTGCCAAAGAACATCCGTTTGGGGCGCGCGATGACGCTGCCGGCGCCGCTGACGGAGCATGCATTGCTCGCGGAGCTGCGCACCATCGCAGCGCAAAACCGCCAAACCAAAAGCTACATCGGCATGGGCTATTTTGGCTGCGTGACGCCGTCCGTCATCCAACGCACCATTTTGGAAAACCCCGCATGGTACACCGCGTACACACCGTACCAGGCCGAGATTTCGCAGGGCCGCTTGGAAGCTTTGTTGAACTTTCAGACCATGGTCAACGATTTGACCGGGATGGACGTGTGTGGTGCCTCGCTGCTCGACGAGGCCACCGCGGCAGCCGAGGGCATGGCGATGTTGTCGCGCCTGCGCGGCGATGACGCACCCACGTTGTTTTTCATCGCGGACCACTGTCACCCGCAGACCATCGACGTCGTCAAAGGACGCGCGGAGCCGCTCGGGATCACGGTGGTGGTGGGTGACGCGGCCGGCGTGGATTGGTCCAAACGCTGGCTGGGCGCGCTCATCCAAACCCCCACCACCGAAGGGTTGTTGTGGGACGCGCGCGCGTTCATCGCGGCCGCGCACGGCTCGGGTGCCTTGGTCGTCGTCGCCACGGACCTGTTGGCGTGCACGCTGTGCGCGCCACCCGGCGAGATGGGTGCGGACGTTGTGGTGGGATCCGCGCAGCGCTTCGGAGTGCCGATGGGCTACGGCGGCCCCCACGCGGGTTTTTTGGCGACGCGCATGGCGTCCGTGCGGCATATGCCAGGGCGGCTCATCGGCGTCACCGAAGATGCCCAGCACCAGCGCGCGCTGCGCATGGCGCTGCAAACGCGTGAGCAACACATCCGCCGTGAAAAGGCCACCAGCAACGTCTGCACGGCGCAGGTGTTGTTGGCGGTGATGGCGTCGATGTACGGCGCCTACCACGGACCCGCAGGATTGACCGCGATAGCCAAACGCGCGCACGGCTTGACGGCGCACCTCGCGAGCGCGCTGGTCGCGCGCGGCTATCGCATCAAGCACGCGCAGTTTTTTGACACCGTCATCGTGGTGACCGGTGCCGACACTGATGCCCTATGGTCGGCGGCGCGCACCCGCGGCATCACGCTGCGCAAACTTGACGGCGCGCTTGGTATCGCCTGCGACGAAACCACCTCGCTGCACGACGTCACCGCACTGCTTGAGGTGTTCACACCGCGCACCGCGGGCACGCAACGAGACTTTGCGTGGGCGCCGTCGCTTGCGCGCACCTCGACGTTCATGACGCATCCGGTGTTTGCCCTGCACCACACCGAAACCGAGATGATGCGCTACATCAAGCACCTGGAGTCCAAGGACTACTCGCTGGTGCACGGCATGATCCCGCTGGGCAGCTGCACGATGAAGCTCAACGCGGCCACGGAAATGCGGCCGGTCACGTGGCCCGAGTTTGGCAACTTGCATCCGTTCGCTCCCGTCGAGGATGCAAGCGGCTACGGCATCATCGCGCAGCAGCTCGAGCAGTGGCTGTGCGAGATCACCGGATTTGCCGCCGTCAGCTTGCAGCCCAACGCGGGGAGCCAAGGTGAGTTCGCCGGCATGCTCGCCATCCGCGCCTATCACAAGGCCAACAATCAAGGGCACCGCGACGTCGTGCTCATCCCGCAATCCGCGCACGGCACAAACCCAGCGAGCGCTGTGATGGCGGGTCTTCGCGTCGTCGTCACCAAAACCGATGCGCTCGGCAACATCGACGTCGAGGATCTGCGCAGCAAAGCCGCTGAGCACAAAGACCAGTTGGCGGCGTTGATGGTGACGTACCCGTCGACGCACGGTGTGTTTGAGGCCGCCATCAAAGACATCTGCAGCACCATCCACGCGCACGGCGGACAAGTCTACATGGACGGCGCCAACATGAACGCGCAAGTGGGCCTGACGCGACCGGGCGACATCGGTGCTGACGTTTGCCACCTCAACTTGCACAAAACGTTTTGCATCCCGCACGGCGGCGGCGGACCGGGAGTTGGCCCCATCGGCGTCGCAAAACATCTCGCGCCGTTTTTGCCAGGCCATCCCGTCGTCGACCTGGGGGGCAGCCAGCGCATCCCAGCCATCAGCGCAGCGCCGTGGGGCAGCGCGAGCATTTTGCTCATCCCATGGGCATACATTCGCATGATGGGTGCTGACGGCCTCACGCAAGCCACCAAGCTTGCGATCTTGAGCGCCAACTACGTCGCTGCGCGGCTGGAGGCGCACTATCCGACGCTGTACCGTGGCAGCACCGGCCACGTCGCGCACGAGTGCATCTTGGAGTTGCGTCCATTAAAAACCACAACGGGTGTCGAGGCCGAAGACGTCGCCAAACGCTTGATGGACTACGGCTTTCACGCGCCCACGTTGAGCTTCCCGGTCGCTGGCACGTTGATGGTGGAGCCGACCGAGAGCGAATCCAAAGCCGAGCTCGATCGCTTCTGCGACGCCATGATCGCCATCCGCGCCGAGGTGGACGCCATCGCGAGCGGTGCGCAACCCAAAGACAACAACGTGCTCAAAAACGCTCCGCACACCATGCATGTGGTGTGCGCGGATGTCTGGGACCGACCCTACAGCCGCGACAACGCCGCGTTTCCGATGCCGTGGGTGCGCGCGCATAAATTTTGGCCGACGGTGGGCCGCATCAACAACGTGCTGGGCGATCGCAAGCTCGTGTGCAGTTGCCCACCGATGGAAGACTACCTTTGAACCCAACGACTCGCGGTGACGCGTGAGCGTTTCGATCGGCGTCCGAGGGATCGGCGCGTTCATCCCGCCGCTGCGCGACAACGCGTGGTGGCCGGCGTCGGTTGTGGCGTCCTGGGCCGGCCCGGTTGGTCCGCCGCCGGTCGCCAGCTCGGACGGCGCGCGCATCACGATGCAGATGATGCAACGCACCTTTGCTGACCCGTTTCGTGGCGGCGTAACGCGCGGCGTGATGCCAGCTTCGATGTGCGTCGCTGACATGGAAGAATCGGCGGCCCGTGACGCGCTCGCGTGCAGCGGTGTCGACGCGTCGGACGTCGATTTTGTGTTGTGTTCGAACTCGAAGCCGATCAATGAAATCCCGGCTAGCCCGTTTGATTTGCATGCGCGCCTCGGCCTCACACCTCGTGTCTTGAGTGCGACTGTCGACGCCGAGAACAATTCGTTTTTAACGCAGCTCGTGTTGGCATCGGCGCTCATCACGTCAGGTCGACGCTGCGGCCTGTTGGTCCAGTCATCGCAACGCGCGCGCCTGATCGAAGCGCATTCACCGTTTTCGCCACTGTTCGGTGACGGCGCAACAGCCACCATCGTGACGCAAGGCGACGACGCCATCGTCCACCACGAGCACGCGACCGACAGCCACCGGCGCGATGCCTACACCATGCGCGCCGACCCAAACACCGGCGCGATGCTGACGCCCGGCCCTTCGCTCGGAGTGCACTTTTTGGAGGTCGTCGAGCTCATCGGGCTGCTCGCCGAACGCGTCTTGGCGGCTGCGGCGCTCGCGCCATCAGACCTGGCGAGCCTCATCACGCACCAACCGACCGCCTGGTTTGGCGACGCGGTGGCGCAGCGGCTGGGTGCGACCGGCGCCCTCGCCCGCGAGACGTTCTCTAAGTATGGCAGTGTAGGCGCGTGCAACATCCCGCTGGCGCTCACGCTGCAGCCTGACTTGCGCAAGGCCGGCACTGTCTCGATGCTTGCGGGAGGTGGCGCCGGACGAACCTGGTCCTGCATGCTGTTGCGATGGAGCACGATCGGTTGACGATCTATGAGGATGTTGAGGCGTACGCAGTCGCGCGCTTCGACGCCGTGCTGATCCAAGTGTGGCGCACTGCAACGCCGGCTTTTGGCGTCGAGCGCTGTCGCGGCCTGCTGACCGGGTTCGGACCGCTGCAAAGCTCGCTGGTGTACATCGGCCCCGGCTCGTCACCCCCCGATCAAGCCGCGCGAGCGCAGTTGGCGCAGCTGGGTCGCGAGTTGGCTCGGACAGTCGCGGTCGCTTTGGTCATTGAGGACGTCGGGCTCAAGGG
>JAYTVG010000612.1:0-4513 GCA_043744135.1 Deltaproteobacteria bacterium
GTTGCGCCGGCGACAGCGCCACCGACAACATGCCGCCGGACTGCGCACTATCCATCAGCCGGCCGCGCAAGGCGACCAGCCCCAAGCAGTCCGCAAACGCCATCGTCTGGCTCACGCACGCCGCGGTGTTTTCTCCCATCGAATGGCCGAGCAATGCCGTCGGTACAATGCCGTACGAGATCAACAGCTGCGCCAGTGCGTATTCGACAAGGAAGATCGCAGGCAACTGCACGCTGGGCTTTTGCAGCGCCAACAGGTCGCTGTCGCTCCACACAAGCTCAGCAAGGTCGATACGCTGCTGGTCGCGCAACAACGCAAAGCCCGCGTCCATGTGGCGCTTGAACACTGGCTCGTGTTCGTACAAACCGCGCCCCATCGCAGGGTATTGCGAACCGCCGCCGGGGAACAAAAACGCCACCGCGGCGCCTTTGGTACCGACCGCGTGCGAAAACATGCGCTTGGGGTCCGCATGGTTGAGCTGCGCTACCGCATCGTCAACGTCGCGCACCGCTAACACCTGGCGTTGCGAGAAGTGCCGCCGCCCTGCAAGCAGCGTGTGCGCGACATCCGCAACGTTGAGTTCAGGTTGTTTCGCGAGCGCGACTGCCAACGCACCCGTCTGTTCGACGAGCGCTTGCGGCGTGCGCGCAGACAACGTCAACAATGAAAACGGCCGGCGCGTGATGGCGGCTGGTGCGCGCGGCGGCGCCTGCTCAAGCACCGCAAAGGCATTGGTACCACCCACGCCGAGCGAGTTGACGCCGACGCGCCTCGGTGCAGTGTGTTGTGGCCACGCCCGCAGCGTATGGTTGACAAAAAACGGGCTGCTCGCGAAATCGATTTGTGGGTTGGGCTTCTCCCAGTTCAGCGACGGCGGCACCGTCGCATGCTTGAGCGTGAGCGCTGCTTTGATCAATGCGACGACGCCTGCCGCGGTATCGAGGTGGCCAATGTTCGTTTTGATACTTCCAACACCACAGAACTGTTTTTTCGTGGTGCCTTCGCGAAACGCTTGGGTGAGCGCGCTGACTTCGATGGGGTCGCCCATCGGTGTACCGGTGCCGTGACACTCGATGTAGCTGATCGATTCGGGGGTGACGTCGGCGACCGCCAACGCCTCGGCGATGCAGGCCGCCTGACCGTCGACCGACGGCGCCAAGTAGCCGACCTTCTGCCCGCCGTCGTTGTTGACGGCGGTCCCCTTGATCACCGCGTGAATCTGATCGCCGCTGGCGATGGCGTCTTTGAGGCGGCGCAACACGACAACACCGACACCGCTGCCAAACACCGTGCCCTGCGCGCGGTGATCGAACGCTCGACAGATGCCGTCGGGCGACAAGATCTCGCCCGGCACAAAATGGTAGCCGCGGCCGTGCGGGATCTCGATCGTGACGCCGCCCGCAAGCGCCATGTCGCATTCACCCGACAACAGGTGCTGTGCCGCGACGTGCACCGCGACCAGCGACGTGGAGCACGCAGTTTGGATGTTCAGTGAGGGACCGCGCAGGTTGAGCAGATAGCTCAAGCGCGTCGCCAAGAAGTCCTTGTCGTTACCGGTGTGGCGTAGCAAGAACAGGCCGACGTTGCGCACCAGGTCCGGGTTCGACATCAGGTTGAACATGAAGTAGCTGCCCATGCCGCAGCCCGCGAACACGCCGATGGAACCATCAAAACTTTCGGGTGGATGGGCCGCATCCTCGAGTGCCTCCCACGCGCACTGCAAAAATTGTCGATGTTGCGGGTCCATGATCGCGGCCTCCTTCGGCGAAAAGCCAAAGAACTCCGCATCGAATTGGTCAAAGCCATCGAGCACTGCGGCCTTGCGCACGTAGTCTGACTGCGACGACACCGAGGTGGGCACGCCCGCCGCCTGCAACTCGACGTCCGTCAGCGTGCGCACGCTGCACACGCCTTGTGTGAGGTTGCGCCACAAAGCGCTGGTGCTGCGGGCACCAGGGACGCGGCACGCCATACCCACGATTGCAATATCAGCGTCGCTCATGTGCTGCCTCCACGACGACGCTGCAGCTCTTTGCGACGCGTGCCACGCTCCGCCGACTTTTTGAGCACCGCGCTCCCCGAGTCATCCGCCAAAAATGCGCTCAACGCGCGCACCGTCGGGAAACGGTAAAGGTCGGTGAGCGAGACTGGCTTGTCGAGCACTTCGACGAGCCGTCGGTGCGCACGGACCACCAACAACGAGTGACCACCGATGTCAAAGAAGTTGTCTTCAACCGAGATTTCGTCGCGCCCTAGCACCTCTTTCCACACCGCCAGCACGTGTTGCTCGGTGGCGTTTTGCGCAGCGACCACAGCGTGCGCGGCCTGCACGTCGCTTGGCGCTGTCGTAGGCAACGCATTGCGATCGATTTTGCCGTTTGGTGTGTGCGGCAACTCCGCGAGTTGCACGACGTGCGCGGGCACCATGAACTGCGGCAGCGACCGTCGTAAGTGCTCTTTCACCGCGGCGCCGTCGATGCGCACGCCCTGTTTTGCGGAGCAATACGCGACCAATTGCTGGTCGCCCGGCATCGGCTCCCTCAGCGCCACCACGCACTCATGCACGTGAGGATGTTGCGACAGTTGTGCTTCAATCTCACCCAGCTCGATGCGGTAGCCGCGCAGCTTCACTTGGTGATCGATGCGGCCGAGGAACTCGATGCGCGCGCTGCCGTCACCGAGCGCACGCCATTTCGCCAGGTCGCCGGTCTTGTACATGCGTGCATTTGCGACGCTAGGTCGAAAGGGATCGCGCACGAAGCGCTCCGCGGTCAGTTCCGCACGCTGGTGGTAGCCGCGCACGACGCCGTCACCACCAATCCACATCTCACCGGCGACACCCGGCGGCAACGGTCGCAGTTGCGCGTCTAAGATGTACACGCTGGTGTTTGCGATCGGCGTGCCGATTGAGATGGTGTCGAGCGCGCCGTCGAGGTCCCACGTGGTGGACCAGATGGTGGTTTCAGTAGGGCCGTACATATTTGTCACGCGCCCTCCCTGCAGCTGCAGCGCCGTCAACTCCTTTGCCAGAGCGATGGGAAAGCCCTCGCCGCCCACCATGATGTGTTTCACGGTGCTCAGCGCGCGGCGCGTCTGTGGGTGCGCCAAGAACATTTGCGCCATCGACGGCGTGCACTGCAAGTGCGTGACGCCTTCGGGGATCATGGAGACATCGGGCACAACCTTGGCGAGGGTGGCGTCGGCGGCACGTGCGCAGCGACGACGCACGGCATCTAAGCGCGGCAAGTGCTCGAGCACGACGCCGGTGTCGACGCCGAAATCGATGAGACAGGCGATCTCGCTGACGCCGATGACCGACAAGCGATCGACGAACGCCACGCAGTGGTCCACGGTGCCGAACAAGCCGCTGCCGTCGTAGTAGCGCTGATAGGCGTACTCGAGCACGGCGTCGTGTTCCTCCGCGCTCAGATTCGCAAACTCGTCACCCCCCGACGCGTCGGCTCCTGCGGGCTTTTGAAACGCAGGAAACGCCCAGGCGTACTGCTTGAGCAGCGACATCGACGTACCGAGGTACTGCTTGAGCGGTTCGCGCACGCGCGCGCGCACCTGCGCGTCACTGTCGCCCACAAAGGTGTGCAGCATCAGCGACACGATGCCGGCGTCGGGATCGTGGCCAGCGTCAGCGCGGGCACGCCGGTACAGCGCAATCTTAGGCGCGAGCTGCTCGGGGGTTTGCCCCAGCAAGTGCGTGAGCAAATGCGCGCCGATCTTGCCGGCCTGCACATACGTTTCTGGGTTGCCCGCAGTGGTGACCCACACCGGCAGCTCCGCTTGCACCGGGCGCGGCAGCGTTTTGATACTGACTGCTGCGTCGGTGGCCCCCGGGAAGGAAACGCTTTCGCCTTTCCACAACCGTCGAACTGTTTCGATGTCGCGAAACATGACGTCTTTGGCGATCTTGAAATTGTGCGGGCGCAACACGAAGTCGTTGGGCTGCCACCCCGACGCGAACGAAATCCCAACCCGGCCGTCGCTGATGTTGTCAACCACGCTCCAGCTCTCCGCCACTTCGATGGGGTGGTGCAGCGGCAGCACGACCGAGCCCGCGCGGATCTGCACGTGTTTGGTGATGGCTGCGACCGCGGCGCCGGTGACCGCAGGGTTTGGATACAAACCTCCAAAAGCGTGGAAGTGACGTTCCGGCGTCCAGACGGCGACAAAGCCGTTGGCGTCCGCATAGCGCGCGCCATCGAGCAGCAAACGGTACTTGTCGGAGCCGCGGCCCTGCTCTTCATCCCCGGAAAAGTAAAACAATGAAAAGTCGACGTGCGGCTTGGTGATCGCCGCTACTTGCTTCGCTTGATCTTGGTAGACGACGACGGTGAAGCCGCGAGCAAGGGTATAAAACAATTCGAGCACCGAGATATCAAACGAAAGCGACGTCACCGCGCACCACACCGCGCCGTGGTCTGCTGGGTTGATGCGCAGATCCATGCCGCAAAAAAAGTTCACGACGTTGCGATGCTCAACAAGCACGCCCTTGGGCTTGCCC
>JAYTVG010000613.1:0-4512 GCA_043744135.1 Deltaproteobacteria bacterium
CAAAAACGCACGGGATTGTTTTTTTAATGGGACGCGCGAGCCGCAACGACAAGCGTGAACGTGCCCTCGTGACCGGTGCTGCCAGTGGCCTCGGTCGCATCGTCTGTCGTCGTCTGCATCGCGTCTTCGATGTCATCGGCGTTGATACGCACGCGTTTGATGATCGCCCCAAAGACGTCGAGCACCATGTGCTCGATCTGCGTCGCAAGGGCGCCATCGCGCTGCTGAAAAAGAAGCGACCGAGCGTCGTTGTGCATCTGTCTGGCATCCACGGACCACCGCACGCGACGTCAGGCACCAAACGCATCGACGCCACGGTGCAATTGCTCAACTTGGTGCAGCAGGCCCAGGTGCGCAAGTTCGTCTTGGTGTCATCGGCGGTCTTGTACGGGCCGTCAGCGACGTCCGCGAATTTTATGCCGGAGGAAGCGCCGCTGTTGGGGGCTGGTGCGATCGCTGATCTCGCCGAGGACATCTCGATCGACATGATGGTGCAGTCGTTTTTTTGGAAGCAACCCAACATCGAAACCGCGATCTTGCGTCCCGTGCACGTTGTCGGCCCCCACCTCGACAACCTCGCGTCACGCTATTTCAAGGCGGCCACAGTGCCCACGCTGCTCGGCTTCGACCCAATGATGCAGTTGCTGCATGAAGACGATCTCGTGCTTGCGATCGAACACGCGCTCGCGCGTGGTGTGCGTGGCGTGTTCAACATCGCGGGACATACGCAAGCACCGCTGTCGCGGCTGCTCGCGGTGCGTGGCGCGCTCGGCTTGCCAGTGCCCTCCGCGCTGCTCGCGGTAGCACTTCGTCGCGCGCGCGCGTTGCGGCTGTCCGCGGTCGACGCCGGTGAGCTGGGCTTTTTGCGGTACAGCTTCTTGGTGGACGGCGACCGCGCGCGCACCGTGATGGGATTTGTCGCGCAGCGCAGCGCCCAAGGTGCGCTCGCGGATTTGGACTGAAGGCACAAAACGCGGCGTCGGCGCGCGTGAAGCACTCGCATTGCATCAGCCCGGCGGCCAATGCAGCGCTCTACCCCCGAGCACATGCAGGTGTAAGTGGTGCACGGTTTGCCCGCCGTCCGCGCCGTTGTTCATCACCACGCGATAGCCACTGGCGGCAACGCCCTTGAGCACCGCGACTTGCGTCGCGACCCACATGATGTGGCCCAACAGCTCCGTGTGCTGCATCTGCATCGCTTGTAGATTCGGCAACGCCAGTTTTGGGATGACGAGCACGTGCACGGGCGCTTGCGGAGCGACGTCGTCAAACGCCAGCACGTGTTCGTCTTCGTAGACCTTTGAGCAAGGGATTTCACCGCGTAGAATTTTCGAGAAAATTGTCATCGGACCTCACATCGAGCGCAGCGGTATGCGCTATGGAAGCAGACCGGTGTCGTCCACCAAGGGAAGCGCAGCCGCATCTCGGCAGCCGCCGGCGGCCGAGGGCCCGCGCGATTGCGCGCAGTGTAAGATCGGCACGGCGACCGTGAAGTTCGCATCCGCCAGACGTTCAGGAGCGAGCGCGGTGCTGACGGATAGCGTCACGCTGCCCGTCGCCACACGCCCGCGCTGTCCCGCTTCTCGCTCACGCTTCACCTCGATCGACAACGTCACGCTGCCGTCGCGTGGCGCGACAGTCGCTTCGCTAGGCGTCACTGTCACCGTCACTCGCGCGCCGAGGCCGCTTGTCCCGACCTCTTGCGCGAGCGCCGACTGCGCCACCGCGACGTCAAAATCGCCGTCGACGACACCGTCTTTCACCGTGGCGCGCAAGACATTATTTTGCTCGACGTCAGCTAAGCGCAGCTGCGACAGCACGATGCCGTCTGAAAGCGCCAAGGTGCGTCTGACTTCGAGCAGCTCGTCGCCTGGCAGCGTGCGCCAATCGCTGTCGACGTCGACGCGCGCGGCCGTCAGCAACAGACCGAGCGTCTGGCGCGCGGCATTTTTTTTCACCGCGAGGGCCGCACCGTCACGCAACAACAACTCGTGCCGATCGGCGTACGCCAACACCGTCGCGTCCGGCGTCCACGGCACGCCACCGAAATCGCCGTCCACGCGCACGCCGCAGCCGACGACAGCGCACGCCGTCACACATGCCAACATCGCGCGCATCGGCGTCATGGCGTCCTCGCGTCGAGAGGGACCGCGAGCACGTCAACGATGTCGAGCAGCGCGAGGTTTTGTTCCGCGACACGCTCCGAGACCAGCGGGGCTTTAAAGCTCCCCTTCAGTTCGCCTTGTTGCACGCTGCCCGGGTCGCTCGCGGCGGCTGTGAGGTTGATGGACAGCTCACCCTCCACGCCGCGCTCGACGTCGTCAAACGCGTTGACGACCGAGACGTGAACGTCCCGACGCGCAGCGAGCGGCTTGATGTCTGCGTAGGTTGACTCGCTCGTGAGGTGCTCGGGCGCAAAGTGCACGTGCGCGTTGAGTGTGCCCAGCTGCGGCTGATCGACCCCGAGCAGTGCGGCATCGAAACCCGCGCGAGCGCGCACCGACTTTTGCGAATCAAACACCAAGCTCACCGCATCGCGCAACAAGAGCTCGTGCTTCATCTGCTCAAGCGCGCTGCCCTCCATATCGTTGAGGTCGCTTTGCGGATCGAAGATCACCCACGTCATCACCACCACCACGCGCGGGTCGTTGTCGCTGGCGAGCGTGCGGTCGTGGGCATCGAGGTACGCAAACACGGTACCGCCGGGCTCAAAGCCTCGACTCGGAATCGTCGACGTGAAGTTCGCTTCTCCAAAACGGCAGCCAACAAGGGCCAACATGGAGCCTATGGCAAGGGACACAAAGCGCAGCGACTGATGCATCTGTGGCATCTACCACGAGCTGCGCGCGCGCGTCACGCAGATGCCCGCCAACCGGCTTGCGACACGTTGGCGCAACGCCGTCGACGTGGTACCTGTGTTGACGATGACACGAACGATCCGCCCGTTCGCCCGCGCAGCCCTCGTCGCACTCGGCTGTCTGAGTATTCACAGCTGTGCCCCCGCGGTCGCGCCGTTTTCGCTCGACGAGGGCGATGCAGGCGCGCGTGGCGAGGGTGAGGGTGAAGGTGGGGGAGAAGGAGAGGGAGAGGGTGAGGGGGAGCCCGCGGTTAGCGTCGCCTCCACGACCACGCGGAGGTTGTCTGCGGTGGAGCTTCAAAACACCTACCGCGACCTCGTCGGCGAGGCACCTGCGGCTTTGTCGACGTTGCCACTTGATTCTCAAGGTCTCACCTTTGACCGCGTTGTGAACACACAAACCATCAGCCCCGCGCACCTTGAGGCCATCGAAGTCGCTGCCGCGCAAACCATCGACGCGCTGCTGTCGGCTCGCCGGCTGGACGAGTGGACGCCCGTTTGCAGTGATGACATCGCGCCGCCCGCCCACGTCGCCACCACAACGCGCACGGTCGGCAGTGCGCTCGCCGCATCACCCGACTTTGCCATCGTCATCGATCCGCAAAATGATCCGACGCGCTTGTTCATGCGTTACGGCTCCACGGTGCTGGCGAGTGCCACGCTGAATTTTGACGTCGGCAACTACGACCTTTCGTTTGGCATCGAGGTGGTGGCACCTGTCATCAGCAGCGTTGAGGTGTCCATCGACGGCGCGATCGTCGGGACGCTCACTGATTTCACCGACCCCGCTGCGCCGGGCACCACCCGCCACAGCGTGCGCATCAATCGTTCGTCCGCCGGTGCGGCGCTCGTGCAGCTGCGCATCATCGGCAACGACAGCACCACCTTCTTCCTTGACGACGTCACGATCGACGGGCCGGTCGACAGCGCTGCCGTCGCGGTCGCTGAGCGTCGGGCATGCGCGGTCGCGCTTGCCGATGTGTTTGGCGCACGCGCCTGGCGACGCCCACTCCAAGCGGACGAACGCGCGCGCTTGGTCGATCTGTACGACGTCGGCATCGTCAAAGACGCCACCACCGGCATCACCATGATGCTGAGCGCAATTCTGCAAAGCCCCCACTTCATGTACCTCATCGAGATCGGCGACGCCGTCGCGCAGCACCCGGGTTGGCAACGCCTGCGGGCGTATGAGACCGCGTCGCGCTTGTCGTACGCGGTGTGCGAGGGACCCCCCGACGCAACGTTGCGCGCGGCGGCCGAGGCAGCTGCCCTCACCTCCAGCGACGACATCCACACGCAATTGGTTCGGTTGCTTGGCGAGCCGTGCGGACACGCGTCCATCAAACGGTTCTTTGCGCAGTGGTTGTGGCTCGATAAATTGCCAACGCTCAACCGCGACACCAACGTGTTTGCGGAACTGACTGACGACGTGCGCGCGGGCTTGTCGGCCGAGACGCTGCGTTACGTCGACGAGATGGTGCACAACGAAAATGCCAGTTACCTCACGATGATGTCAGCGACGCACGCGTGGCCGGACGCACGCTCGGCGTTTTTGGCAGACATGAGCGCGGCCGGCAGCGACCCCGTCGAGCTTCCCGCACAGCGCGCGGGGTTGTTGACGCTGCCAGGGACCATGGCTGCGACGGGAATCTTCG
>JAYTVG010000614.1:0-4511 GCA_043744135.1 Deltaproteobacteria bacterium
ACGACGGCCTTGGCCTGGAGGCGATGGGTCTTCCCAACAAAAATTCTGCCGCAATGCAGCGCATTGAGGCGTACGGCAACTACGGCGTCGACGCAGCGCCCGGGGCGAAGTTGCGACTGGGAGTCCGCGGCTACGCATGGGTAGAGATCCCGTTGCCACGCGATGGCGAGGTGGTGATTCCCATCGATGATTTCAAGGTTGACGCGCGTCAGATGTCTGCCGATTTTTTTGACAAAGACAACGTCACCAAGAAGCGCGACGAGAAGGTGGCCAAGGTTCAGTTCTTTGAAGGCCGTAAGGCCATCAACGCAGAGCTAAAGCCCAAACTGTGGAAAGGTGAAGAAGCCCGTGCACGCAGCACGTTTGATGCACCATCGTTGGTTGTCACGGCCGTCGCCGCCAACGACAATGAACACCCCGGTGGCGGATTTTTGGTGGAGTTGAGAAGTCAACTCCCCGAGTTTGTGGAAGATCAGCGTGCCGGGTTTGTTGCCGCTATTCGTCTGGCTGGCAGTGATACAGAATCTGTGGCAGCTCAAGCGCTGCGCGCCAAAAAGTTTGAGTATCCTGGCCACACGCAGCGCTGGTTCATACCTATGGGTGCAGACTGTGGCGGGGTCAAAGCGAAGCCAGGTGTGGAACTGCAGGTCGCCACGCGCGGCCTGGGGTGGACTGCAACGCTAGCGCTGCCGAAATCCGGCGCTGTCAACAGCGACAACGACGACACCATTTGGGGCCTTCGCGAAGATCAGGAGAGCAAACGACTGCTGAAGCAGAGCTATGTCGCGCGCTTGCGCGACAGCTGACTCTTCTTTCTGTGCTTTCAAAGTCGCGCGCAGAGCTCGCCGACGCTGCGGTTGTTCGTTGAGGTCGCGAAGGAGATCTGCTGGAACAGGGTGAAGTCGACGGTTACGGAACCTGTCAACGATTCTGACAATGGGCGCTCGGCAATTTAGCGTGCATGGCCTCCCGTGATGACGGCGGTTGATTCGACATGTGCCCTTTTGGTAAACGTTCAGGGCCGGGGCGAAGTTCGATCTTTCGCGGGGTTAGGCACGCGCGATTTTCCTCGATCGACATGGCGCGATCGGCGTGATCTGAAATTGACCGGTTGGTGGACACCTTCGAAGCGAAGGTGGTGAGCCATGACGAAGGACGCGGCGCGCAAACGCGTCCTTGAGTTTCGGCAGACATCCCGATATCGAAAACCCGCATGTCCGTGCGCGCCGTGGCCCTGTTCGTTGTCTACCTCGTGTCGCCCGGCGCGCTTGAGTTCACGGCGGACGTCGTTCACGAAATCACAGCGGGCCACACCCTCGACGCTGACGTCGCCAACGACGCACACGACTCGCACGATGCCCAGACCGAGCACCACTGCACGGGCGCACTACACACCTGCGGCTGTTGCACGTCCCTCACGTGGACCTCAGTGGAAACGGCGCGGCTGAGCCTGGACGAGCTGCCGTCGCCCAAGCTGTCGCCGTCGGTCGGCGTGTTCGCGACGCGCGGCTTTGTCCTTTGCGGCGTTGACGACGCCGTCTTTCGCCCCCCGATCGGCTCGCGCTTCATCTAAAGCCCGCCCATGTGTTCGCGTCCGCCAGCGCGTCCTGCACGATCGCAGGCGACGACGACGTGATGCACATCGGCACGTTCCGCATTTCTCCTTGAACGCACAAGCCTGAACCGGAGGGCGGCCATGCCGTCAACATCTCTGTCGAGCTTCGCTCGACTTCTTTGCTGCAGCGTCACGATGACGTTGTCGTCGACGTCGCTGTTTGCCGCCGCACCATCGCTTGATGGGAAGGACGTTTCCCTCGACGAAATGCTGCTGTTTGCCGAGCAACACGCGCCGGCGGTCGCTGTGGCGCAAAAGCGGCTTCAGCTTGGCGCGGCCGGGGTAACGGGGGCATCGCCGTTGTTTGCGGACAACCCCGAGTTTTCGGCCGGCGCGGGCCCTCGTTTGTCAGCAGGCAGCATCAGCGTCGACGTCGAGATTGGACTCGAGCAGCGCATTGACGTTGCTGGCGAGCGAGGGCTGCGGCTGGACGCAGCTCAGCGTCGGTCACAGGTGTTCAACCGGCAGCTCGAACAGGCGCGCTGGCAGGTCCACGGCGACGTGCACGCCGCGTTTCACCTCGCACTCGTTGCGCGTGCACAGGCCTTCGTCGCTGCCGACGGGGAAGCCTTCGCGCGCGACCTGCTGCACATCGCCGCGACACAAGTGAAGGCCGGCGAAGAAGCGGCGCTGACGGAAAAGCTCGCGGCCGCGGAGCTTGCACGCGCACAGGAGCAACGCCTCGGCGCAGACCAGCGCTTCACCGCGGCTTGCCTCACACTCGCCGACGCCGCGGGCTGGGATGACCCAACGCCACCTCGACCCCGCGGCAGCTTGGACGTTGCGCTTGCGACGCCACCGCTTCAGAAACTCGTTGAGCTCGCGCTCGCGCACGATCCGTCATTGCGCGTCCGGGCAGACGAAGTTGAGGCCGCGCGTGCGTTGGTGGCTGCCGCCGATCGCAGCGCATGGCCCAAGCCTTCGCTCGGCATCCACTACGCGATCGAAGGTGCAGCGTTCGGGAGCGGCGGCGACCATGTCGTTGTTGGCACGTTGGGCGTGCCTTTGCCCCTGTGGCAGTCAAACCAAGCCGACAGAGCACAAGCACAGGCCGAACTTTCTGTCGCTGAGGCCGAACATGTGGCGGCCCGTGGCCGCGCGCTTCGATATTTGGCTCTCGCAAAGACGCGTGTCGACGGTGCCGCTCAGCGCCACGCACTCCTCACCGGTTCTGTTGTGCCCACTGCGCGCGAAAACCTCGCACTACTCCGAAGAACATTCGAGCTCGGCGACGTCGACATCACCTCCGTCATGCTCGGCCGCGAACGCTTGCTCAACGCTGAGCGCGAAGCCCTCGACACGTGGGGCGCCTACTCGACGGCCCTCGCCGAGCTCGAAGCTGCGATCGGCGCCGACGTCTTCGCCGACACCAGCCACTCCCCTTCCTCATCCGCTTCTCCAATTGATTCCGACCGAGGTTCTCCATGAACAAATCAACCTTGCTTATTCTCACTGGGCTCACGGTGCTCACCGCTGCTGGGTGCGCGCAGCAAAAGGACGCCGATGCGCCGACGCCGACCGCCAAATCCGCAGGTGCTACCAACGAGGCGCCGAGCTTGACGCGCAACGGCGATGACATCGCGATCAGCCCCGAGCAACAAAAGCGAATCGACATCGCCGTCGTTGGGTTGGCGAAGGCGACGAACTCGACCAGCCAGCGTTTTGCGGGTCGCGTCGTCGTTCCACCGAAACAAGAGCGCGTCGCCTCAGCACCTGTCGCAGGACTTGTTGACGAGGTGCTCGTCGCCACCGGCGACTTCGTCGCACGCGGCAAAGCTCTTGCCCGCATTCGCAGCGAGGAGTTCGTGCAGATGCAGACCGACTACCTAAGCGCGCTCGCTGACGATCAGCTTCTCGCAGCGACCATCGGACGAGAAGAGCAGCTACTCAAAGAAGGGGTCGCGGCTCAGCGGCGCGTGCAGGAAACAAGCAGCAAGCGCAAGCAGGCAGCAGCCGCACTCGAGGCGCGCTCGCAGGCGCTTCGCCTGGCCGGGTTCGACGACGCCGCAATGCACAAGCTCGCGCAGACACACCAACCGATCAGTATTGTCAACGTCATGGCGCCCATTGATGGCGTGGTTCTCGAACACAAGGCGGTCACCGGCGCTCGTGTGCAAAAGCTGGATGCGTTGTTTCGCGTCGCGAAGCTCGAACCGTTGTGGATCGAAGCGAAGGTGCCGCTCGAAAAAGCGCATGCGCTGCCCGTTGCCGCTGCGGTTCGCACAGGCGCACCGACCACAGCAGGCACGCTCCTGTCCATCGGCAAGGACGTGGACGGCGATACGCAGACGGTGCTCGTGCGCAGTGAAGTGCAGGCGGGCGCTGCTGCGCTACGTCCAGGCCAAATCGTCGACGTAGAGATCACCACCGACGCCACAGAACGTTTTCGCGTGCCCGGCGCTGCGCTGGTCCGCAGCGGCAAGCGCACCGTCATATTTGTGCAGACAAAGACAGGATTCACCGCCACCGACGTCGACGTCTTGAGTGAAAGCGGCGGCAACGCCGTCGTCGGCGGCAAGTTCGCGGGCGATGAAACTATCGCGGTACGAGGAACGCTTGCACTCAAGGGAGTCTGGCTAGGTCTCGGTGGCGAGGAGCAAGAATGATGTCGCGCCTCATCCAGCTCGCGCTCACCCAACGTTTGCTCGTGCTCTTGTTCGCCGTCGCCGTCGTCGTCGCTGGCGTCATCGCGCTGCGTGACTTGCCGATCGATGCGTTTCCAGACGTGTCGAACATCCAGGTGCAGGTGGTGATGAAGGCTCCTGGCATGACCCCCGAAGAAGTCGAGGCGCGCGTCACGGCACCCATCGAGCTGGAGCTGCTCGGTCTGCCACATCAAACGATGCTGCGGTCGACAACAAAGTACGCGCTGACGTCTATCACGATCGATTTCACC
>JAYTVG010000615.1:0-4507 GCA_043744135.1 Deltaproteobacteria bacterium
TGCGCGCCGTGCACCGGTGTTTCAAACGCCGCTGCCACGGCTGCCTGCGCCCGGCATTGACGCTGCGCACTGGTCGCCACCGGCGCCGGCGCGTACAGCTGGTGCGTCGACGACGAACGACGCTGCACAGACGCTTCATGAGCCGCGCAAGTGTTACGTTTGCAAACACGAGTACCATCAGCTGCACAGCTTTTACGATCAGCTGTGCCCGACCTGCGGTGATTTCAATTTCCACAAGCGCACGGCGCGCGTGGACCTGCGCGGGCGGGTGGCACTTGTCACTGGGGCGCGCGTCAAGATCGGCTACCAAGCGGCGATGCTGCTGTTGCGCGCGGGCTGCGAGGTGGTGGCGTGCACGCGCTTTGCGAACGACGCTGCCGCACGTTACGCGCGCGAGCCTGACTACGCACAGTTCCAACACCGCTTGCACATCTATGGGATCGATTTGCGCCACACGCCAAGCGTCGAGATGCTTGCGCAACATCTCGACCAAACCTTGTCGCGGTTGGACTTCCAGATCCACAACGCGTGTCAAACGGTGCGGCGGCCTGCTGATTTTTACGGGCACCTTGTGGATGCGGAAACGGCGGCGCCGAGCGCGACAGCATTGCCGCTGCTGGCGCGCTATCACGCCATGCGGACGCATGCGCCGATTGGCGCGCAACGGCCCGCGCAACTCACGCAGCTGACGATGTCAGGTCCCGGTGATTCACGTGCGCTCACGGAGCCCACGTCCGCGCTGTTTCCGCACGGCGTACTCGATCAAGATCTGCAGCAGCGCGACTTACGGACGCACAACTCGTGGCGCCTCACGCTTGCTGAAGTTCCCACCATCGAGCTGCTTGAGGTGATGTTGGTGAACGCGACCGCGCCATTTGTCTTCGCCGCCAAGCTCAAGGCGTTGATGGTCAAAAGCACGCCAGCACCCAGCGGCACCCACACGTCAACAGATGACGCGCGCCACATCGTCATGGTCTCTGCGATGGAAGGTCAGTTTTATCGTGAGCACAAAACCGACAAACACCCGCACACCAATATGGCGAAAGCCGCGCTCAACATGGTGGTGCGCACGTCGGCCGCGGACTACGCGAAAGACGGCATCCACCTAAACGCCGTCGATACCGGGTGGGTCACCGACGAAGACCCCGCCCACCTCGCGCAACGCAAACAACACGAACACGCGTTTTCCCCGCCGCTGGATATTGTCGACGGTGCCGCGCGTATCGTCGATCCGATTTTGGCAGGATTTACGTCCGGCGTGCACCGACATGGCCTGTTTTTAAAGGACTACGTCGCGGTGCCGTGGTGAATGGGCCCAGCGACGACGTCGTTGATGCCGCGCGCGATCGCGCGATAGCACAGCTGCAAGAACACTTCACGCGTGGCCGCTTGACGATGCACGAGTTCGAGGCGCGCGTCACGCTGGCAGAGCGCGCCGCTGACGGACTTGCGATCGCGCGCAGTCTTGATGGCTTGCCGGACAAAGCCGAGCTCGTGCCGCTCAAAATCGACAGCGCGCGCATCGACGCCGTGTTTGCCGCAGTCGCGCGTCGTGGTGCGTTTGTGTTGCCGCGCCGTCTCGCGGTCCGCGTGCGTTGTGGCACCGTCGATCTCGACGTCAGCGGTGCTGAGTATGGTGCTGGCGATACCGAAATCGACATGGACGTGCGCATGGGCGCCGTCACGCTGGTGGTCGCTGACGACAGCAGCGTGGTGTGCACCGGTCGCGCCGTGTTTGGCTCCGTGCTCGATTTCAGCCAAAGTGCCAGCAACAAAAGCGACCGCCGACGGTTGGTGGTGCGCGCAAACGTGGTGCTCGGTAGCGTCGATGTTGTCGTCGTCAGACGCCCCCCACCCCAAAGCGCGCTGCACGCCGTCACCCAAAGCATGCGGCGCCTGCTCAACCGCCATTGAACGCGCTGCGCCGGCCGCAGAAATCAATTGTTCAACTCCCAAGGTCGTTGAAATCAGCGCGCGGTGTTGGTGCCTTTGATCGCAGCAGCACGCGCATAGCGATCCGGCAGCGGCAGCGTCACGCCGAGCGCATGCGCAGCGTGCCAGCCCCAGCGCGGATCCCACAACAACGCGCGCCCGAGCGCCACAAGCGTGGCGTCGCCGTCACGCACGATCGCTTCGGCGTGTTGCGGCTCGGTGATACCGCCGACCGCGATGGTCGCGATGTCGCTGCGCGTTCGCACCGCACGCGAAAACGACACTTGCGTTTCACGATTCAGCTCCCAGGGTCGATGATTTCCTAGCGACGCGACCAACTGAGCCAGGCTTACCGCGCCGCCGCTGGAACAATCGATGAAGTCGCAGCCGCGTACCTTGAGCTCGCGTGCGAGCGCCACCGTGCTGTCGAGGTCCCAACCACCTTCGACCCAGTCCGTGGCACTGACGCGCACGCCCAGTGGCTTGTGTCGGGGCCACACCGCACGCACAGCCTCGAACACGCGCAAGGTCAAACGCATGCGATTCGCCAAGCTGCCACCGTACGCGTCGGTGCGCATGTTGATGAGCGGCGAGAGGAATTGGTGAAGGAGATAGCCATGAGCCGCATGCAGCTCGACCACGTCAAAGTCGAGCAATGCGGCGCGCGCGGTCGCATCGGCGAAGCACATCACAACCGCGTCGATCTCCGCTATCGACAACGCATGCGGCGGACCGTCTTGCGCGTGAAACGGCAGCGCGCTCGACGACACCGTACGCCAGCCACCCATCGCGTCATCGAGTTGCGCGCCGCCCTGCCAAGGCAACGCACATGAGGCTTTGCGCCCCGCGTGCGCCAGCTGAATGCCGAGCTTGCTGGTGCCGAAGCGCCGCACGCTGCGCACCACGTTGCGCAGCGCGTCGACGTTGGCCTGCGAGTACAGACCGAGACACCCAGGAGTAATGCGCCCGTGTGCGTGCACAGCCGTCGCTTCCATCATCACCAAGCCCGCGCCAGACAAAGCCAGCGACGGCACATGATGCTGGTGCCAATCGCTCGCGCAGCCGTCGTCGGCAGCGTACTGGCACATCGGCGACACCACGATGCGGTTGCTGAGCTCAAGCCCACGCAGCGTGCAGCTGGAAAACAGCGTTTGCGCAGCGCGGCTCGCATCAGGCTCAGTCAAGGCCCCAGCCGATTTTCTTGCGCGCGACCAGGTCAATGGCGACGCCGCGTTGGTGCAGGAATTGCGCTTGGTCGTCCCAGCAACGCCGTGCGTTTTGACGGTGCACGAACGCGTGAAACGCATGAACCTCACCCTCGTACACCGGCGCCTGCGCATCGGTGCCGTGTGCGAGCAGCGCCTCGAACATGCGCGCATGATCGGCTTTGAGGTGATCGCGCGACCCCACCGGCAAAAAAAACGGCGGCAGCGGGCGCAGCGGTCGTTCGCGCTGCAGCAACAACAACGGGTCCATCAAGTCGTGACCGACCGCAACTCCACCGTGATGCGCCGCGTAGCCCGTCGCTAGCTCCTGGTAACGGTCGTCGAAAAACCAACTGGCGCCGTGGTCGCGCGCGAAGCGGGCGCCGTCGGTCACTTGAAACACACCGCACGCCGCAATCACCGCTTTGGGGTAGATGCCGGTATCGCGCACGACGCGCGCATAGGGTTCGGTGCGTTGGTACGCGAGCGCACACGTCAACGCGGTGACCAAGTTTGCGCCCGCACTCTCGCCGGCGAACACGATGTTGTCGGGGTCGCCGCCCCACTGCTCGATGTTCGCGCGCGTAAACCGGAGTGCCTCGCTGAGATCTTCAAGTGCCGCAGGGAAGCGGTGCACCGGAGCCAAGCGATAGTTCGGCATCACCACCGTCACACCGCGGCGCGCAAACCCTAGCGCCATGATCCAGTGCGTGTCTTTGGACAGCGACGCAAAGGCACCGCCATGCACATAAAACACCACCGGCCTCGGCCCGTCACGATGGCGCGGTCGCCACACATCGAGCGTGTGTTCGGCCAGGCCGCTCGTGAGATACGCGAGGTCCCGATCGACGTCGACGTCGTGGCGGTCGGGATTGGCAAGTGGCAGTCGGCCCGCCAACTCCGCGGCAGATGTAAAACCGCGCGCCAACAACGCACCGCCGATGCGCCGCCGCAATGTCAGCAGCCTCGACGGCGTCGCGATCCCGTCAGCGGCGGGCGCAGGTGTCGTCGAGGGAATCACGGGATGTGCAGCGGCGCGGTTCGCAGTAGAGTTCATGGGTGCCTGTCGAACTCGGACGCTACCTGCTCGGCAACAAGATCGGCCAGGGGGGAATGGCGGAGATCTTCGCGGCCACACTCAAAGACAGTGCGTCCCCTGGGCAGCTGGATCGCCCGGAGCTGGCGCAAGGCTGCGTCGTCAAGCGCATGCGCCCAGAGCTGCTCACCAACAGGGATCAAGTCACGCTGTTTTTAGAGGAGGGTCGCTTGGGCGAGCGGCTCGCGCATCCATGCATCGTGCGTGTCTTTGACGTTGGTGCACAAGGCGGCCAACCCTACTTCGCGATGGAGCTCGTCGATGGGCTGTCGGT
>JAYTVG010000616.1:0-1419 GCA_043744135.1 Deltaproteobacteria bacterium
GTCGGGTTCACCTTGTTAACAGCGGCGTGCGATGGGTTGCCCAAAGCCAAAAAAGCCAAAGCGGTCGTCGTGCCGGGGTGGGTGCAATCGCGGCCCTTCCCCGACATTCGTTCGCTCAACGACGTTGTGATGTTGAGCGACGAGCTCGGTTTTGCTGTGGGGACCGACGGTGCCGTCGTGCGCATCGACAGTGACGGCTTCACGCTCGAAGATCGCGTGACGCCGTTTGACCTCGAGGGCGTCGCGGCGCTTTTGGACAACGACGGCCAACCACTCGTGCTCGCCGTCGGTGCACAAGGAACCGTCATCGTGCGGCGCGCAGGGACGTGGTCGGTGCTGACATCACCGGTGGCGACGCAGTTGTTTTCCGTTTGGATGCGCACACCACAAGATGCCTTCGTCGTCGGTGAAAGCGGCGTCATCATGCGGTTTGACGGCGGCTTTTTGACGCTACAAACCCCCCAGACGCAACAGGCGGTGGTGGTGCAAGTCGCAAACGGCCCCGACCAGCCACCTGGGTTTCACGAGGAGACGCTGTTGTTACCGATCGCCCAGGGTCTCAAAGCGGTTGCCGGATCAGGGAGCGATATGTGGGCGGTCGGCACCAGTGGCGCTGTGTATCACGTCAACGCTGACGCCGGGCCAAACGAGGTGTGGGCGCCCGAGGCGTCGGACACGCTGCGGCCGCTCGTGAGCTTGTTTTCGCGCGCGGGGTTGTGGTCCGCCACAACCGACGGCGTGATCGTGCGCAGCGACGGTGGCGGCACGTGGACCGATGACTTTGCGGCACCGGTACCGGTGTTTTTGCAAGACGCGTTTGTTCGCGGTGGCGACGTGTACGCCGTTGGCATGGTCGACGATGTACTGCACCTCACGGCGGCGGGCACATGGGAGCACGTCGAGCTTGAGCCGGAAGTGTTCTTGCGCGGTGTCGACGGCGCCGAGGTCCCTGCAGCCACCTCAGACCTGCCATCGACGTCGCTGATTGTCGCCGTGGGTGGCGGCGGCCGCATCGTGCGCGGGCCGGCGGTGTTGCCCGCGAAGGGGGACAGCGTGTTGGCTGTCGTGCCTTTTGCGCCGGTCGTGCCGTAGCCCGTTGCAATGACTGTCCCGCGAGGGGCGGCAGTGTCATCGCACTGAGCTTTGGTGTAGGGTCGCGTCATGTTGCAAATCCTCATCGTCATCGGCGCGTTGGCGGCAACACTCCCTCCCGGCGCACAGGCGCGCGTCAATGCGGCGCGCGGCAAAGGCTTCAGCGTTGGCGCGGCCGTGCAGTCCGAGCGACTTGCGAAAAAGCCGGCTGCAAAGAAGAAGGCCGACACCAAAGTGGAAACAAAAACATTGGCAGCTCCCGAGGAAAAGCGCGCCCCGCAAGATCCGCGCGCCACCGCGGACTCGGCGGCCCCAGCGGATCCAAGC
>JAYTVG010000617.1:0-1419 GCA_043744135.1 Deltaproteobacteria bacterium
ATCGCGCGCCAACATGAGGTGAGCGGGCCAACACCCATGACGTGGGACCCGACGCTGTGGAGCGTCGATGCGCTCTCGTTGCACCGGCGCTTGGGGCAACTGCGCAAGGATCGACCCGCGCTGCGCTCGGGGTTGTTTGTCGACCTCACGCCCGAGGGCGAGTGGGAAGTTTTTGCGTTCGCGCGCACCACGAGCGATCCGCGCGACAGCACGCTCATCGTCGTCAACCGCTCCGAACGCGCCGTGACGCGCAAGTTGTTCGCGCCGATTTCAGATCTCGTGGACGGCTTGACGCTCAAAGACGTGCTCGGCGGCCGACGCGTGCGGGTGCGCTCGGGCTCCATCCACGTCGAGCTGCCTGCGTGCTCCGCGATGGTGCTCATCCCTGACGACGACGACGAAGCAAGCGCACGTTTCTTTCGAGGCTATTGAGTCAGCGGGTGCGGCGCGCCGTCGCTTTGGTGTCGCGCATCCCTCGCAACACGCGCGCAGCGGTGACCACCAGCTCGAGCGCTGGATCGTCGCCGGACTGCGGGGTCAAGCGTTTCCGTCGCCACGCGTGAACGTCGAGCTGCGCGATGTTGACGCCGCCACTGCGCACCTCGAGCGACGCGATGCGGTTGCTCACTACAGCGCTCCCTTCACTGGGTGCAAGCCACAAACAGACATCGACGCGCCCAGATTGCAGCGCCAAGTGCGGGTCGCTGTCGACGACGGTGGCGGCAGGAAACAACGAGGTCAGCGCGCGCGCAACCGCTAGTTCAGGTCGACGCTGATGGGGCTTGCCCAAGCCGTCGTCGACGATGCGCATGGCATCGCGAACCCGATCGAGCAGCTCACGCCCACGTGCGTTGAGCTGTAAACCACGGCCCTCGCGCGAAAACAGCGGGTGACCGAGGGCCGCTTCGAGTTGGCGGATGGCGCGGGACAGTGCCGGCGGGCTGGTTTGCAACAGCGCAGCGGCGCGCCCCAGGTGCTCGGTTTCGCCGACGGCGCGAAACGCAGGCAACAGCGGCCAGACGGCAGCGACGGCGCGCATTGGGGGATTGTTAACGGAAGTGGAATGGTGCTTTCGCATACGTCATATTGTCATACATCGTATGCACGCGGATCTACTGTCACACTATTGCGCCGTGCTGCGTATCCCGTGAGCGCACTTGCGCCCAAGGAGATGGACATGAAAGCCAACAGCCTATTTTTGTTTGCGTTGATCGGAATTCTTTCGGGTTGCACTGCCACGGGTGCTGACCCGTCAGCGGGCACGAACTACGATCCGCAATTGCCCCCTGAGGGCAAAGAGGACGTCGAGGCTTGGCTCGCCGAGGGACACTATAAGGAGTGGACCTGCGAAGCCGCACCGCATGCCGCCCGCGACCCCTCACCGCACGGCCGCAACCGCATCTGCAGCAACGACAAACT
>JAYTVG010000618.1:0-1416 GCA_043744135.1 Deltaproteobacteria bacterium
GCAGGCGCGCGAAAAAAGTCACAACCCTGCGACGACGTCGCAAAACAAGGTGCTTCGGCGACCGCGGCAGCTCCACACATGCAGCATAAAGTTCATAAATCGTCGCAGGTGAAGCAAACAGCTACGGCGTCGTGATCAACGCCTCCAAGAAATCCTCTGGCGAAGCGTGTAGCACCAGCGTCGTGCAGGTCGCGGGCTCCTCGATGCGCGCGTCACCGCGCTGCACCACCACGGTTGTGCCATCGTAGGCCGCGTGCGCAAACCCCGCCGCGTCGACAGCGTCGTCGTCCACCACGACGTCGACGGCCCAAGGACCGCCCTCAAGCATCCCTGGGCGGGTCGCCGTGTACACCAGATGGTTCGCGGAGCGACGGGTGCCTGCGATGGCGCCAAACTCCGGCGCATCGACGCGATGCTCCACGAGCACAAACGCCGTGAACGGCGCAACCGCGTAGCCCATATCCGGCAACTTTTGCACGTCGGTGATGGCGTCAGTCACCGTCAGCACCACGCTGGCGCTCTCACAGCGACGTTGCTCAACGCGGCGCGCGCGCGCGAGCACGTCGCGAGGAAACGGCATCCCGCGCACCAACGACGACACGCGCACCAAGCTGGGCTCCAACGTGCGCGCTTGTTTGACGACGACACGCGACGGCAGTGGCGCTCCGGTCGCGAGCGCTGGCCAACCCGCGCGCACCTCGCGCATTTCAAAATCGAGCGTCAGCGTGCTGCGGCGCTGTGACGCAAGCAATGCTTCGTTTTGCGTGTCGAGCCACAGCGTGGTGACGCGGTCAGCTTCGTCAAACAACTCGAGCAGTTGCTCGTCGGTGAGCGCGACTTGGCCCGGCGCATCAAGCGTCGAGCGTCGTACGCGATCAATCGTGATGGTGCCGTCGACTTGATACAGCCTGTCGACCTCGGGCAAGTTCACGTCGCCCGGCGGTGGGTTTGTGACGCTGAGCGCGCCTTGTTGCACGTTGACGTCGAGCACGGCGCGCCCGTCGGGGTGGCCCGGCGGCAGCAGGGTGAAGGTGAACACGCCATTTGAAAGCTCGACGCTGTTCGGAAAGCCCGCGTGCACAGCGACGGCCATGCTCCCCGACAAGTGGTCGGCGTGCGCGAGCCTGCGTTCCTCAAACGCTTGCGAGCGCCAGTAACTCGACCAAGTGGTCTTGATGGCGCTCTGCACCGTCTTACGCGAGTCGCTGCCGGTGAGGTTAGCCGCGTGCAAAAAGCCGCTGTTGGAGGTGTACAAGCCTGCGCCGTTGAAGCCTTCCGCGTCTTCGATGTTGGACGAGGAACGAAAGCGCAACGGTTGCGCGTCGGCGTAGCTGCCAAAGTTTTGCTCGAGCATGCTCGTCAACGCCGCGAGATCCGCCGTATCCATGGGCTTGTCGACGATCATCTGCGCGATGC
>JAYTVG010000619.1:0-1415 GCA_043744135.1 Deltaproteobacteria bacterium
TTTTGTGTGCAGGCGCCGAGCCCAGATCAGTACGCGTTCATCTTGGAGGATGCGCAAGGCAACGACTCAAACATCGTGTGCACGCCCTAACCTCGACGCGGGTGACGTTGACGGAGATGTAGACACACCGATCAGCCCACGCCTCGCCGACGGACCGCAACGGCAAGCGGCTGTCATGGCGGAAATCGTTTCGCTTCATCGCGTAACGTGTGCGCGCTTGGGTGTGGAGCTTGGCCTCGTGAATCGTACAATCGCACGCTGCCGGCGTAGCACGACACCCACACGCGTTCGTCTGCGGGCTCAAACGCGACGCCGATCGGCCGCGGCCCCGTCGCTATCCGCTGCGTCACTTGCATGTCGGCGGTGCGCACCACTGCCAACGAGTCCTCGCCGTAGTTGGCGACGAACAACGCGGTTTGGTCCGTCGACAGCGCCATCGAGCGCGGATCTTTGCCGGTGCGCGCGCGGCCTTTGATGACACCACTGACGGTATCGATGGCGACGACGCTGCGCTCGCGCGACAGCGTCACCAGCAGCGTGCCATCGCGCATCATCAACAAATGGCGCGGGCCGCGGCCGGGGTTGATCCAGCGCACTACCGTCAACGCGTCGAGGTTGACCACGGCGATGCCGCGGCTCCCCATCGACGTCACGTAGGCGGTTTTGCCGTCCGCATCGATGGCGATGCCGCGCGGATAGGCGCCCACGCGGACGCTGCGGGTGGTGTGCTGCTTGAGATCGATAGCCGACAGCGTGTAGTCGCACCAGTTGGCGACGAGCAGCGTGTGTTCGTCGGGTGTAAGTGCCAAAAACTTTGGCGTGGCACCGACGCGGTATCCCGTGGTGATGGTCCTTTTGTCGACGTCCACTTGGTACACCAGCGACGCCTCGTGATCGCCAGGCTTGCAGCGATCCGTCACGTTGCCGGCAAAGCCGCGACCAAGCAGGTAGTAGTTGGAGACAAACAGCGTGTGGCCGTCTTTGGTGGCGACGCCTTCGACGGGAGCGCCGCGCACGTAACCTGCTCCCGGCAACCCCACCACGCTGCGCAACACGCGGTCGCTGATGTCCGCGATGCGGTTGCCGTCGTGATCGAACATCGTCACGGAGTGGTGGTAGATCATGTTTTGCGCGAACACGTTGCCGTCGACGGTGCTGACCAACGACTTCGCGGTCAGGTTGCCGAGTTGGCGGCGGTACAGCGTGAGTCGGCGCTGCACCATCGACAGCGCGGCCGTTTGCGTCGCGTCCGTTGACGGTTGTGCGGACGCAACGGCGCAGTTCACTAGCGCGACCAAGACGCCGCACATGCGCAGCACCGCGATGGCGCGGCGACGTGCGACAGAGGTTTGCTGTGTCACGACCGCCACATTGAAAGACCGCGCCACCGGACGCAACAATTCGCCGAACCTATG
>JAYTVG010000620.1:0-1414 GCA_043744135.1 Deltaproteobacteria bacterium
CACAGCCAGAACCCCCGTTGGTGCTTTCGGCGGCGCGCTTTCAAGCGTGCCAGCCCCTCGCTTAGGTGCCGTCGCCATCAAAGAGGCGCTGTTGCGCGCAAAGGTCGCCGGTGACGACGTCAGCGAAGTGATTTTTGGCGAGGTCTTGACGGGCGGTGTCGGCCAAGCACCGGCGCGGCAAGCGGCGCTGTACGCCGGGCTGCCGAACAAAACGCCATGCACGACCATCAACAAGGTGTGCGGTTCAGGCCTCAAAGCGGTGATGCTTGCGCGTCAAGCGATCGCGTGCGGCGATGCGGAGATCGTGGTTGCGGGCGGGCAGGAGTCGATGTCAAACGCACCGTATCTGTTGCCGACGGCGCGCACCGGCATGCGCATGGGCAACGCCACGGCGGTGGACAGCATGATTCACGACGGCTTGTGGGACCCGTACGGCAACGCGCACATGGGCAACTTCGGTGATGCGTGTGCACGCGAGCACGACTTTTCGCGTGAGGCGCAAGATGCGTTTGCGAAAACCAGCTACGAGCGCGCCAATGCCGCGGTCGCCGCTGGCCGCTTCAAAAACGAGATCGTCGCGGTCGAGGTCGTCGACGGCAAAGACAAAAAGCACGTCGACAGCGACGAAGAGCCCGGTCGTTTCAAGCCAGAAAAGATGGCGGGGTTGCGACCTGCGTTTGGCAAAGAAGGCTCCGTGACGGCAGCAAACGCGTCCAAAATCAACGACGGTGCGGCCGCACTGGTGCTGATGAGCGCGGATCTCGCAAGGCAGCGTGACCTCGTGCCGCTGTGCACGTTTGTGGCGGACGGCACGCACGCCAAAGAGCCATCGCAGTTCACAACTGCCCCTGCGGGTTCGATCACAAATGCGCTAGCCAAAGCGAAGCTCAACGCCAGCGATATCGATTTGTGGGAGATAAACGAAGCGTTCTCCGTCGTCACCATGGTCACGATGAAGGAGTTGGCGTTGTCGCACGCGCAGGTCAACGTGTGGGGCGGTGCGGTCGCCATCGGGCATCCGATCGGCGCGTCCGGCGCGCGCTTGCTGGTCACGCTGCTCAGCCAGCTACACGCCTTGGACAAAAAGCTTGGCGCGGTCTCGTTGTGCATCGGCGGCGGCGAGGCCGTGTGCGTGATCGTGCGGCGATGAACGTCCGAGCGATCGTCGCCGTCACCGGCACCGTCGTCATGTCGGGGTTGCCGGCGTGCCAGGCGTGCATCGTTGCACCACAGCAAGATACGCTGCGTATCGATGGCGCGCTTGAGCGTGCGTCACCGCTGGGCGACGACGCCAAACGGCAAATCGCGTACGCATCAAAAAATGCCCGCGGCGAGTGGTGGCCTTGTGATTTGCGACTGACGGCGACCGCGTGCGTGGGCGCCGCCCACGTCAACGTCTATGTCACGCTTCCCG
>JAYTVG010000621.1:0-4487 GCA_043744135.1 Deltaproteobacteria bacterium
GGTCCGCTTGAGCAAGACCACAAGGCGCTGCTTGAGCGCGTGCGCACCGGCCAAACGGAGCCAGCGCGCATCGCCATCATCCTGCAGAGTTAGCCTCCATGTCGTATCCTCTCCACACGCAGCGGTGGTGTCGTTCGTCCATCCGTCGAGGGCACTGACGCCATGCTGCGCGCGCGTATCACCGGAACCGGTTCGTTTGCCCCATCGCGCGTCGTCACCAACGACGACATGGGCAAGCTTGTGGACACCAACGACGAGTGGATCGCCACCCGCACCGGCATCCGCACGCGGCGCTTGATCGATCACTACGGCCACATGGCCACGTCGGACTTGGCGTTGCCCGCGGCCCAACAAGCGCTGGCGGCGGCAGGCGTGGCGGCGGCCGACCTCGACCTCATCGTGGTCGGGACCGTGACGCCTGATGTGCGCTGCCCGTCGTGCGCGACCATGCTGCAGCAAAAGCTCGGGGCCAAACGCGCCGCCGCCTTCGACGTGGGTGCCGCTTGCGCAGGCTCGATGTACGCGCTGTCGGTGGCGGAAAAATTCGTCCGCACCGGCGCAGCGAAAAAGGTGCTCGTCATCGGTGCAGAGGCGCTCACCACCATCACCAACTGGAAAGATCGCAACACGTGCGTGTTGTTTGGCGATGCTGCGGGCGCGTTCGTCGTCGAACCCACCGTACACGAAGGCCCAGCAACCTCGTGCTTGCTCGACATCGAAATCTACGCGGACGGCGATCACTGGGAGTTGATCCACATTCCCGCGGGCGGCTCGAGGACGCAGATGCGACCCGAACACTTAGGTGTCGATGATCGCCTGTTGATGAACGGCCGCGAGGTCTACAAGTTTGCGGTCCGTTCGCTGGTGGACGCATCGCAAAAAATTCTCGCGAAAAACGGCTTCACCGCGGACGACGTCACGTTGGTGTGCGCGCATCAAGCCAACCTGCGCATCATCGAGGGGATCAGCGACCGCGTGAAGATCCCGATGGACCGTTTTGTCATCAACATCGATCGCTACGGCAACACCTCCTCCGCCAGCGCGCTCATCACGTTTGACGAGGGTGTGCGCAGCGGGCGAATGAAGTCCGGCGATCTCGTATTGATGCTCGCAATCGGCGCCGGGATGGCGTGGGGCGCCGGCTTGTATCGGGCCTGAGCGTGCTCGACGCGCGTGTCGGCGACGCTGTGGCGTTGCTCGCGCGGCATCGGTCAGGTGCTACCGAAGCCATACGAAACGTCGCGGTGTGAAAACGTCGCGACGCAGCGCTACACTCAGCGGGTGACGCTCGATCCCATGTTGCTCGCGGCGTTTGCCACCGCCGCCTTGCTGGTCGCCTCGAGCGCCGTTGCCGCCTGGATGAGTCCCACCCACCTGCGCCACAACGAACGGTTGTTGTTGCTCACGCAGCACGTCGTGTGTTGGCTCGTGATCTTAACCGCGGCCTTGTGCGCAACGCTCGGCGGCGGCAGCGACGGCCGATCGCTGTTTGTCTGTGCCGCTGGGCCTATCGCGGTGTTGTGCGCCCAAGACGCGCGCGGCACCCGCACGGTGTTTGCCACCGCACCGTTGATGGCGCTTGGCTTTGTCGCTCAGCTCGTTGTCATCGCGAAGCTTGCGTCAGAACTGTGGACGGGACTTGCATGCGCGCTGTTGGCGGCTGCGACCGTTGGGATGTTTGCGCGGGCGTGCCTCGCGCGTGCCGCGATCAGCCCCGCGCCCCGCCAACGCCGCTGGCTGCGCAGCCAGGCGCTGGTGTTGTCGGCCATCGGCGCCGCTGCGCTTATCGGCGCGTTGCCCGGCGTCCCGCTCGGCACATGGAGCGTCGCGCTGGCAGCCGTTTGTGCCATCGCGACGGCACAGCGCTACGGCGCCGTCCCGGTGTCTGCGCGCGACTTGGTGGCGGCGCCGCTGTTGGCAGCGTTCGCAGCGGCTGCACTGTCGCTCGCCGGCGGGGAGTGGGCGCTCGCCGCCGCGCTGTGGACGCTGTTTGTGCCGGTGACGGTGATGGTCATGCTGCGCGGGGCCGCGCGCTCAGTGCCGCACGTCCAAGCGCCCGCCCTCGTGCCTGCAGGACCCGCCGGCGCCCCGAGCGCCTACGTTTTGGCGTCGATGGCGCCGATCCTCGACCGACACGACTTGCCCGGGTCGCCACACCGACCGCGCGTCACGGTGCGCGTCGCTGCCCGTCGCGTGCTCGATGCAGCGCTTGAGCGCGCGCGCACTACGCAACGCGTGTCACGCACCGTCACACGTGAAGCAAACCAGCCGCACGCGGCCCATGACGGCGGGCGCGTTGACGTGGTGGCGGTTGACAACGACATTGATGTGGAAGCTGACGCCGGTGAGATAGCCGAAGCGCTGTGCGCGATTTTCGAGGAGGCGTTTCGCCTGCG
Source organism: Deltaproteobacteria bacterium (assembly GCA_043744135.1). GTDB lineage: Bacteria > Myxococcota > UBA727 > UBA727 > VGSZ01 > JAYTVG01. The sequence goes on from JAYTVG010000621.1 coordinate 2,397, forward strand.
CGAGCATGCTCCAGCAACGCGCGTGCAAGTCCACCTGCGTGGCGGCCCGCACACGGTGACGTTCGAGTTTGTGTGCACCGCGCCAGTTGCCGATGACGAACACACGCGCACAGCGCAGCAGCCACCGACAGATAGCGACGCGCGCGACGACGTCGTCATGCCGACCCTCGACCCGTACGCGCCGGTGTTGGGCAGCCAGGGCGAGGCGAAAGCGGGCCTCGGCGTATCCCTTCGGCGGGCGCGCTTGTTGGTGGAACGCAACGGCGGCCAGCTGGTGTCACGCAGCGCGCCTCAGTCGACCGCCGTCCACGTCAGCTTGCCGCGCCGCCGCCCCAAAGGAAGCGTTGGGCTGGCCTGAGCGCGCGGTGTAGCCTCGTCGCGTGGACGTCATCGATCTGGCCTTGCGTTTGTGCAGCATCCCCTCCATCACTGAGGACGAAGCCGCGGTCGTGGACGTGGTGGGTTCGCTGTTGACGCGTATGGGATTGCTGGTGACGCGCCAGCGCGTTGGCGAGCGGGTTGGCCGCGACAACCTGTTGGCGACCGTGGGCGCGCAGCCACCCGACATCTTGCTCACGACGCATTTAGATACCGTGCCGCCCTTCATCGCCCCCATCAGCGACGGCGTGACCCTCAAAGGGCGCGGCGTGATCGACGCCAAAGGCATCGCGGCGGCGATGATGTGCGCGCTTGAGCGTTTGTTGGCCGCGGGCGAGCAGCGCGTCGGTGTCTTGTTCGTCGTCGGCGAAGAGACCAACAGCGATGGCGCCAAGGCCGCAGCATCCGGCTTCGCTCCCCAGGTTTCGGCGTTCATCAATGGCGAGCCGACCGACAACGTGATGGTGCGCGCGATGAAAGGTGTGCTCGCCTTTGAACTGCGCACGACCGGCGTCGCAGCGCACAGCGCTTACCCCGAGGCAGGTCACAGCGCCGTTCACCAGCTGCTGACGGACCTCTTTCACTTGCAACATGAAGCGTGGCCGATGGACGCGGACGTCGGCGCAACCACACTCAACGTCGGTGTCTTGCGCGGCGGTGTCGCGCCCAACGTGCTGGCACCCGCCGCCGAGGCTGTCTGCGTCATGCGCACCACCAGCGATGCGGGCGGGCTTGAGACTCGCGTGCGCGCGCTGTTGTCGCCCACCACGCAGATGAGCGTGCGCACGAAGTCAAGCCCACAACGGCTGCTCACGCTGCCGGGCGACGCCACCAAGGTCGTGGCGTTTGGCTCGGATGTGCCGCATCTGACGCCGCTGGTGCGCCCCGGTGTGGGTGGCGCAATGTTGGTGGGGCCGGGTTCGATCCTCGACGCACACACGTCGCACGAACACGTCGCGATCGCAGACCTGCGCGCCAGCGTAGACGCGTACACGGCGCTCGCGTCGAGGTTGCTCGCGCACCTCAATCAATAATTTGGGTCCCAATCAGATGCCGGGAGGATCTTCCAACCCGAGTCGTAGCTTTTGGTTTTGACGCGCAACACGCGCAGCGGCCACACACGTGCGGGTGTGCCCGGTGCCTTTTCCTCGACCACAAAACGGTGCATCTCAAGCACGTAGTTGCCCTCTTTGCCGAGGTGTTTGGTTTCTTTGCGCCACGGGTTTTCGGGGTGCCAAAAGACGTCTTTGTCGACGCGCGCCACATACGAAAATAGCGGGAACTCATCTTGGAATTTCACGGCCGCCGCGCGCGTGGGTGCGAGAATTTTTTGCGCCTGCTCTTGCGTGAGCGTCAAGTTCTCCCCTTCACTGACGACGACAGAGTTGAGGCTTTCGGCGCCGATCTTGTCGAGCATCCACATTGCCTTCATGGCGTCGTGAATGGAGCGCTCCTCGCTGCGAACGGCATCACGCTTGACGATTTTCCACGCGGGGATACTGAAGTCGTTTGCGGTGAGCGTGGCGCCACCTAACAAATAGTTGCGCGCGGTGCCGTCACCCTTGCCGACCAAGCTGTTGAGGTATGCCTCGGCGATCTTGCGCGCATCGTCGAGCGCACCAGGGCCGTCGGTCGTCGCTGCACGAGGCGGGTCGTGCGACACCTCTCTGACGGCGGCGCCCGCTGCAGGGGCAGGTGGCGCACCGAGCGGAA
>JAYTVG010000622.1:0-4484 GCA_043744135.1 Deltaproteobacteria bacterium
CCTCGCGCAGCGCGGCCTCGAGCTTGCCCACCGACGCGAGGTTGGCCTCGTGGTTCGCCCGGTACTCGTCGGAGCGCCGGTCGATCTGCGTGGGGATGACGGGGTACGGCTGTTCCGGCGACATCGCGACCTCGACGGCATCCTAGCCATGCTCGAGGTCGTGCCGGAAGCGCGCCGGGCGTGTTTTCGCGAGAGTCTCCAGTGGAGACATCTAGCGATCTGGCGCGACACGGCGCGAGGTGCATACTCGCGCGCGATGCGCGTCGCCTTCCTGGTCACGTTCGTGGTCGCGTGCGGCTCGCCGCCGCGGCCGGTGGATCCCAAGCCCACGCCGCCCGACGCCGCGCCGCCCGACGCCGCGACCGCCCCTCGCGTCGTCGACGGTGCGTCGCTGGCTGCACACGGTGGTGCAAGGCGTATCGCGCAAAGCAAGCTCGAGCGTGTGCTGGTGCAGCGCAGTTTGTTGCGCAGCGATGTGCAAGCGCTCGACGCGTTGTGGCGCAAAAAGCCCGGCGACCGCAGCACCGCGGACTACGAGCGCGCCGCACAATTGGCGCAGGACGTCGTCATCGACCGCGCGTTTGTCGAGCGCAAACTTGCACGTTTGCAAGTGCGCGCGGGCAGCGTCGTCGACCCCAAGCTCGATGCGCTGTCAAGCGGCATCGCCAGCGACATCAGCGCCGAGCACTACACGGCCGCCAACGTGAAGCTGACGCGCGCGTTCAGCCTCGTGCCGTAAGCGTGCTACACCGCTGGGGTGTTGTCTGTGGTGTTGGCATTGTCGGTGTCTGGTGCGCTCGGCTTCGAGGTCGACGCCATCGGGCTGTCACCCCTCGAACACAGCGCCGTGCAGGACCGCGCGCGTGCCGAGCTGTTACGTGACGTCGACGTCGTTGCCATCAGCGGGCTGGTGGCATGCGGTGTCAGCGATCCGCCGTGCGCACAGCGTGCGTTGTCGGCAAGCGGCATGGCGGGTGGCGCCGCAGTGCGCGTGGTCAAGGTGCTCAACGTGGTGCGCGTGCAGTGCAGCGTCTTTGGCAAAGACGGCGCGCTGGTGGCGCAGTCGTCGCGCACGCTCGACGTCGCTGCCGTGCGCGATGGCGCGCTCTTTGACGCCGCCGTGCACGCGGCCGTTGCGCAGTTGTCAGCGCGCGAGCTGCCAGGTGCGCTCACGTCGTCGGCGCCGTTGGGGGTCGCAGCCCCTGCCGCAGCAGTGGCGCAGCCCACCCCCACCACGCCATCCACCGAAGCGACGCGTGCGTCAGGAGGGCCGCCGGTGGCCGCGGTGGTGACAGCCGCAGTGGGCGCGGGCGCGCTCGCGTTGTGTGGCGCCTTTGTGGTCGTGCAAGCTGTCGTCGCAAACGACGCCACCTCCAGCGGTGCCGACAAACAAAACGCCCGCGTGCTTGGCCCGGCGGCGCTGGTCGCTGGTGGCGTCGTGGCGCTAGCGACCACTGGCGTGATGCTCGCGTTTGCGATGGACTAGCGGCGGAAGTTGTCCGCATTGAGGCCGAATTTTTCCACCCAGCGGCGCACTTGACGCCGTGAGCGCTTGGTGGCTTTGGCGATGTCCGACAACACGCCGTGGTGCTCGTGCAGCAGCGCTTGCAGTACCGCTTGGTCGGGCACCGGTCCGCCGTCGTCGTTGTCGTGAGCCACCTGTGCGCCGGCGCTCGACGCGGTTGCGCGTGTCACCAGCAAACGCTGCGCCACCAAGTCGACGTCGAGCTCTGATTTGCCCTTGCCTTTGACCGACAGCTCGCTGCCGATCTTCATCACCTCGCGCACGTGAAAGGGCCAGTCGTGACACACCAGCGCCCACGCTAGATCGGGGTGCAGCGCTGCTGTTGCCGTGAGCGCGTGTTGCAACAACAACAACACATCGTCACGCCGCGACGTCAGCGGCGGCAGCGGGATGACGATCTCCGCGAGACGCGCATACAAGTCGCCGCGAAACGTGCCGGCAGCCACCGCGTGCGCTAGGTCTTTGTGGGTCGCCGCCAGCACGCGCACGTCGACAGCGCTGACCTTGCGCTCACCCACGCCTTGCACGGCACCGTGGTCTAAAAATCGCAACAGCTTGGCTTGCAGCTCAAACGGCAAGTCACCGATCTCATCCAAAAACAACGTGCCGCCTTGCGCTGCCCGCACCAGGCCCATCTCGTTTTTATCCGCGCCCGTGAAAGCACCGCGCGCATGGCCAAACAACTCGGCCTCAAACAACCCCGTCGGCACGGCGCTGCAGTTGAGCGGGACAAACGCCCCGGCGCGCCCGCTCAAGCGGTGCAGCGCGCGCGCGGCCACCTCTTTGCCGGTGCCCGTTGGGCCGAGCAACAACACCGTCGCTTTGGCGTCACCGACCTGCGCCAAGGTACTGCGCAGCACGCAGGCCTCTTGCGAGTGGCCGAGCACTTCACCAACGTCAGCGTCGTCGATCGCGGTGGCTTCGCGGCGCAACACAAACACGCAATCCCCGACGCGCAGGCTGCTGCCATCGGTGAGCAGGGCTTGCGTCACACGTCGACCGTCGACAAACGTGCCGTGGGTGCTTTCGTCGATCAATCCCACGTGCATGCCGTCGCTCGACACGCTCAGCGTGGCGTGGCGCCTTGATGCGCGCCCGTCATCGACGGTGATGGTGTGCTGTTCAGCTGCGGCGCGCCCGATGAGCGTGACGCCAGCAGCGAGCGCGTGGCGCTGGCGCACCACGCGCCGCTCGCGCCCGTCAAAGACGCGGTGCAACACGAACCCAACGCGCGCCAATGCGCGGCCGGTGCTCGGATCCATCGTCGGCGCGTCAAACGTGCTTGCCATGCGATGTGTATAGCGCGCGCCGCGACCCGCGCCGCATGCAACCGCCGCGCGGGCGCGCCCGCGGGCACGCCCACGGGCCGGCGGCGACCTCGGCGCCACAACCGCCCCACGCGCCCCACGCGCCCGCTGCACCGCCACGAGCGCTGGCACGCGCTGTGGACTGCCGCTCGTGCGGACATGTGTTGTTCCGCTTGGAGGTTTGCGATGCGCAGTGTTCAAACGGCTCTTGTGGTTTTGGTTGCGACCGCGGCGTTTTTCGGTTGCGGGCGCGTGTCACAAACGCCGCGAATCGACGGGCGCACCGACGTCACGCCGCAAAGCCACCCACCCGCCGACAACGGCAACGCTCCCACCGACGCGTCGGGTGGTCGCACCGTACGCGTGTTGAACACCGATGGCGGCAGCGCTGTGTGCGGCGCGGACCTGGCCGCCACCACCTTTCGCTTCGCGCTGTGTGCGTGTGACGACGCCGACTTCGCGGCCACCGTGCGCACGAGCGCGTATTCCTCCAGCGACCCCGCAGCCACACCGGGCGGTGGGGGTTTGGCAGCCAACGGCTCCATCGGTGCCGCCGGCGACCTGCACATTGAGGGCACGCTCAGCGCCGCGGGCGGCTTGGCCTCCGCTGGCACCATCACCGTCCGCGACGACTTGCGCGTCGGCGGCGATTTTGACTTCGCAGGCCAGGGCACCATCGGCCACGACGCGTACCTCGGCGGCGACCTGTTCGCGGCAGGCATGGTGGTGGCCGGCACCGTGCACGCCAACGACGACGCGCTCGTGCTGAGCGCCGGCGTGCTCGACAGCGCGGTGGTGCGCGAGCCCGTCAGCATCGATCCGCCATGCGCGTGCGGCGACGACCAACGCACCGACGTCGCGGGCATCGTTTTGGCCGCGCAGACCGACAACGACAACGCCAGCGCAGGCTTGGACGCTGCGGCACTCACAGACATCGCGGGCGACATCGAGCTGTCGTTGCCTGCCGGCCGCTTCGCGATTGACGGCATCCGCGCGGCGGGTGCTGTGCGCGTGTCGGTGGCGGGCCCGGCTGCGCTGTTCATCAATGGTGACGTCGTTTTTGCGGGCGCGTTTGAGGTGGTGTTGCTGGACGCAAGCGCGTCGCTCGACGTGTTTATCAATGGCGCTGTTGATGGCGCCGGCGCGTTTGACCTTGGTAGCGCTGCGTCGCCGTCTCGTGTGCGCATGTATGTGGCGGGAGCCGGTGACATCGCGCTCGCGGGCGACGCCCACCTCGGGGCGAGTTTGTACGCACCAGCGTCACAGGTGTCGCTCGCGGGCGACTTCACGTTTGACGGCGCCATCGTCGCAGGCGGCTTTTCGCACGCCGGTTCGCTGACCGTTCGCTACGACGCCGACGTGCTCGACGGCGCCGGCACCCCTTGCAGCGAGGATGGCGCCGACACCCACGTCGACGGTGACGGCACCACCAACGACAGCGCAGACGTCGCGTGTGCAACGGCAGCAGATTGCGGAAATCAAGCGTGTGTCGATGGCGTGTGCGGTGCGTGCAGCAGCGCGCTTGAGTGCGCGGCGCCGCTGGTCTGCAACGAAAACACCTGCATCCCCCTCCCCGGCTGATCGCGAGCTGCACGGGCTTGTGGCGATCGCGAGCTGTACGGGCTTGTGGCGGCGTTGCCGGCTGCGCTGCT
>JAYTVG010000623.1:0-1412 GCA_043744135.1 Deltaproteobacteria bacterium
TGCTCGCGGTGGCCCGCGTCGGTGGCGCGCTGTTGCCGCTCGCGGCGCTCGCCGACGGCTTCCCCGCCGACTCCGAACACGCGCGCTTGGCATACGCGCAATCGTCGCGGGCAGTCGCGGTGTTGCTTGGACAAGCCGGCGCCGACGGGCCGGCCCGCGTGCTGGCGCAGTTGCGTGCAGGCCGCACCATCGACGACGCCTGGCTCGCAGTGACGGGCCGGCGCGTGTGGCAGCTCGATGTCGATGTTCAGCGTTCGATCCCGCGCTGGCGTGCGCTCATGGTGATGGGGCAAGACACCGAGCTGCTGATGGGTGCCGCGGCCGTGATGGCGGCCTGGGGGGGCATTCGTGCAAGGCGCCGCATCCGCATGCGCTTGCTCGCGTTGGCGGATGCCGAACGCGTCATCGCATCGAACGGACAGCCTATGACCGTGGACCTGGTGCGGTTTCAGCTGCGCTGAGCGACGCTTGGGGTGGGAGGTGAACAAAGGAATCAGCGCAGCCACGAAAACAGCGCGCGCACGACCGCGAGCTGGATGGGACGCAGCACGTAGCTCGCGCCTCCCATGAACAAGACGATCAACAACAACCAACTCAAGCGTGCCGCGATCTGCTCGTAACGCTGCGCCCAGTGCCGCGGCAGCAGGCTCATCAACACCTTCGACCCATCCAGGGGCGGCACTGGGATCATGTTGAAGGTCGCGAGGCCAACATTCAAAATCACGAAGTTAAACGGCAGTTGCGCCAGCGATCGCGGCCCGAGCCCCAAGCCAAAGCCGCGCACGAGGACATACGTGACGGCCGTGAACAGCACCGCCAACACGACGTTGGACATTGGGCCAGCGATCGCAACCAAGAGTTCTCCCGTGCGCATGGTGATGCGCCCCCCACCTAAAAATGCTGGCAGCTGCCGGGTGAGTTTGACGGGGTTGTACGGGGCCGGTTTGCCGGCGCCAAAAAACGGCACCGCGATGCCGCTGCCCATCGCGGCGTTGACGGTTTGCATGACGACGAAATAGGTCGGTAACAGCACGGTCCAGATGGGATCGATGTGCGCCAACGGATTGAGAGTCAATCGCCCCATGTTTTCGCCGGTGGGGTCACCCAAAAACCGCGCCATCGCGACGTGCGCATACTCATGAACCGCTATCGCTAAGATGAGCGGCACGATGGTCGTGACCACGTTGTAGACAAGCGTGTTGACGTCAAGATCGCCCATGCGTCCTCATAGCGTTTTGCGCAGCTGTTCGCAGACAAAAGCGGTGATGTCCGCTGTGGTGGCGCGGCCGCCGAGGTCCGGCGTCTTTGGCCCGTCGGCGATGCAGGCACGCACCGCGTCTTCCAGCAGCGCGCACAGATCCGGGTGGCCTAAAAAGTCGAGCATCAGTCCCGCGGTCCAAAATGCCGCGAGC
>JAYTVG010000624.1:0-4478 GCA_043744135.1 Deltaproteobacteria bacterium
GCTCGCGCCGGCGAGTCTGCAAGATGTGCTGAAGTGGGAGCGCAACTTAACGCTCGGCATCGCGGAGTTCATCACGGCCTCGAGCTACGACAGCTTGGACCAACTGCGCGCGGACCGCGCGTGGATCGGCGACCGTTTCGCGCGGAGCGGTTTTCATCTTCACGCCGTCACGGAGCTGTCCAGCGCCCAAGACAAGCGTGAGCTCGGGCCCCACCTGACCGCGTTTGCCGCACTGCAAGACGTCTCGTTGTTTTCGAGTGGCGCTGCGGCCAATCAGGTGAACTTCACGCACGTGTTTTTGGAGCCGTGGACGGCAGCGTTTGCGCAGGAGGTCGCCGCCAGCTTTGCGAGCGGCAACATCGACGCCGATGCCATCGCCGTGCACAAGTTCCACGACGTCGGCATGCGCGCGGGGATCTACGGCCACGACGACCGCTTGGGGATCGAGGTGCGCGGCGTGATGAGCTCTGAGCGCGGGCAGTTTGACCGCATCGGGCGCCGCACGGTGTCGTTGTTGAGCGATGGCGGCATCAAGCGCATCCCGCCGCCACCTTGGCCTGGCTGGGACGCTGGCGACAAAAACGTCGGTGCCGCGTTTGAGGCCAGCGCGCGAGCACATCTGGCGTCGAAGCCAGGCGGCGTCGAGCTCGAGCACCTTGCGCAGCTGAGCTTTGCTGAGGTGATGGACATCGTGGTGCTCGGGTCGGGGCAAAAAAACGGCTTCGCGTACAGCGCCCCACTGTGGAATTTCGAGGCGCTGCCGGGCATCAGCCCCGACGATGTCGCGCGCATCATCTCCGCGCGCGCGGATTTCACGGATACGCTGCTGACGGCATCGGCATCGCTGTCGGGTGCGATCGCTGCTGGCCGCGACCTCAACGTGCTCGCGCCTGAGCTGTACGCAACTGTCGTGACGTCGGCGATGGCGTTTTTTAGCGCCGCAAAAATTGACGCCGCCGTCGAGCGCGCTTTGGATGCCTACGCGGCCGCGGGTGCACCGTGATGCCCCACGTTGACGGGCCCGCGAATCGGTTGACGCGCATGCGCAACAACGATCCCCTCGCTGTGCGCGAGACCTTGCAACAGCACGGCGCCGCACTCGATGCGGTGTTGTTGGCGTCCGGCGCTGAGCCGGCGCAGGTCGACGCGTTGGTGGTGGTTGCCGCGAAAGCGTTGTGGGCCGCGGCCGCGTTGATGCGCGCGCCACCCGACGACGACCGGCCGTTGTTGCTTGCATGCGGCTTAGCGGCTCGGCCCAATGCGACGCTGCTCAACACCGACCTCGACGCTGCGCTCGTCACCCGGCTGTGCGCGCGCGTGATCGCGGGTGTGGCGTCGCTAACGGAGCGAAACTTGCTGCACGCTCAGCGTGCCGCGGACCCACGCATCGATGCGGTCGCGGTCGCCGTCGAGGCTGCGCACCAGCAGATACGAGATACGCCGATAGGTCCAGGTCGCGGTGTGGCGCTGTGGGACGACATCGTCGGATCGCTGAAGTAGCGCGCAAGCCAGCTACGGACGCTGTTCATAAAACGCCTGCCGTTCCTCGACAAACAAGCGCACACCGTCGACGACGCCGCTGGCGATGCTGTCTTGATACGCGACCGACGCGAGCCGCTGCTCTTCGACCTTGTTGGACAAAAAGCTCGTCTCCACCAAAATCGACGGCATGCGGTTGCCCATCAGGACGTAAAACAGCGCGTGCTTAAGACCCAGGTCCGGCACGTCGGGCCAGCGCTTGTGTACATTGCCCATCACGCCCTTTTGGACTTGGCGTCCCAAGCGAACGCTGTCGTCGACGTTGGATTTCATGGCCAAGTCCGCGAGGATGTAGTCGAGATCGCTGATGCTGCCCTCGCCGGTTTCGGCGTTTTCGCGTGCGGCGAGTTTCATTGCGTAACGGTCGTGGGTGATGTTGAGCGTGTAGATCTCCATGCCGCGCACGCGCTTTTGCGGGCTGGCGTTACAGTGAATCGAGATGAACAGGTCGGCCGCGGACGAGTTCGCGGTGTTGGTGCGATCCTGCAGCGCGAGGGTGCGGTCGTCGTCGCGCGTCATAATCACCTCGACACCTGGCAGTTCTGCGGCGAGTTTTTCTTTCACGCGTTTGGCGATCTGCAAGGTGATGTCCTTTTCACGGACGCCGGACGGACCGATAGCCCCAGTGTCGGAGCCGCCGTGGCCGGCATCGACGACGACGCGGTGCACTTTTAAGCCGAGCTGTTGCGAGATCGACACGCCACCGGGCACACCGTTTTCGAAGCGCGCTTTGACTTCATCCGCGACGGGTGCCGTGTCGGTTTCCGTCGGCAGCGCGCGCGCGAGCAAGGGCTGGCCGGTGACCGCGTCGACGTCAACGCGGGGGGCTGGGCTCGTGAGACGCACCTCAAAGGGCGCACGCTTCACCGACAACACCGGCTCTTGCGCGCCCGCCAACTCCACCACCAAACGCACGACGCTGGCATCGTACTGCCCGGCGCGAACGCGCGTGACCACGCCGTCGTTGACTTCGATGGGCTGGATGTTGCGCTGGCCGAGTTTGGCGGGCGCCAGGTCAAAAAAGATCCGCCGCGGGCCGCCGTCTTGTTTGGGCACCTCGCCGCGCGTCACGCCAACCTCGCCGCTCATGCGCAGCACCACCGCGGAGTCCGCACCGACTTCGTGCGTGATGACGATGACCTTTCGTGAAGGCGTGCCGCTGGGTGGCGCTTCTGGCAGCACGTCGACCGCGGACAGCCGCTCCTCGACGCGGGCTTCGGCAACGACGGGCGCGGGCGCGAGTTTTTTGAGTGCGTCCGCGGCCGGCGCAGACAACGCGGGGGGATCCAAAACGCGCTCGAGTTGCTTGAGTTCCGCTTCGGCAGTGGCCTTGAGGTCCGCGCCCTTCAATCGCACGATGCGCCCGAGCAAATCGGCACGCGCTGCTTTTGCGGTGGTGAGCCGCGATGCCGCAAGCAGGGCGTCGTCGGCCAAGTTTGACGTCGAGAACCGATCCGCACAGGCCACGAACGCGGCCACCGCGGCGTCTTTGTCCGCCGGCATACGCGAGACGTAGTAAAGTTCTTCGAGCAATTGTGCCGCCACAAACGCGGCGTCGTCGGCACGCGAACCCTGTGCGTGGGTGTTGGCCTCGGCCTGCAGACGCACCACGAGTTTTTCGTAGTTGTGGCGAAACTGTCTGCGCTGCGGATCTTTGCGCAGGACTTCGACGTCTCGCTTGAGCTCGCTGAAGGCCGCGATGGACGGATCGGGATCGGGCGTCTTTGCCACCGAGGGTGTCGACAAGACCAACAGCGCAAGCATTGACACGACGCGCTTCATGAGGCCCCCAAGGTCGATGCGGGTGAGGCCGCGCCCTCGCGACGCCGGCCCTCTTCTTTCAACACCAACGCGATCACACACGCCGCTGGCAACGCAAACAACACGCCTAAAAACCCCGCGGCAGCACCGCCCAGCAACACCGCCAACAGCGCGGCCAACGGCGACAGACCCGCTTGCTCGCCGACGATGCGTGGAGTGAGCAAGTACCCTTCGATGAGTTGAACAGCGATGCACACCACAGCCGCGCCCAGGACAGGTGTGCCAGCGTTTGCACCCAGCTCGAGCACAGCAAGCGCCACCGACAGTGCCAGCGCCACGCCAGCCGAGGCAAACGGCACCAAATACGCAGCCCCCGACAAGATGCCGACCGCCAACGCCAGTGGCACGCCCGCGATGCTCAACCCGACGACGTACAGCGCGCTCATGATGCCAGCGACGATGATCTGCCCGCGAAACAGGCGCGACAACGCGTCACCCACGAGCGGGCGGTAGTGGGCGAGGGTCGCGTGCGCGCCTGCGGGGACCAGGCTCGACAGCAAGCGATCCACCTGCGGCCACTCAGCCAACGTGAAGTACGACAGCACCGGCACGAGCGCCATTTGCACCAGCACCCCAAACGCCGACGCAGCACCTCGCAACACGCCGACGCCGGTGTTGACGGTTGTGGCGACCGTGGACGACACCGCGCTTGTCGACACGGCAGCGAGCGGTTTGAGGTCGCTCACGAGCTCCGAAAATGCCGCGCCAGAAAATTCCGACAGCCGCGCCGGGATGCTGACGTGAAAGTGGCTCTCTAAAAACTGCGTCGCGGTCACCACGAGCGCCGGCAAGCGCGTCGCAAGCGCGGCCAGGTCGTTCACCAATGCGGGAACCACCAGCATCACAAGGGCGACCACCGCCAACACGCCACCACCAACGACAACGCCTGCCCCGAGAAAACGCGGCAGGCCGCGCAGTTGCAAGCGCGCAACCACCGGCGCACCCAAAAACGTCAGCACGCCGACAAACAACAACGGCACCAACACGCCCCGTACCGACCACACGAGCGCGCCCGCGACCGCCAGCGCCAACACCTGCTGAAACAACGCGGCATCAACCACAACGGGACGCAGCTGCGCAACCGCGGGCGGCGGCAGAGGTGGTGTAGGTCGCGCGGA
>JAYTVG010000625.1:0-1409 GCA_043744135.1 Deltaproteobacteria bacterium
GTCACGAGCGCGGACATCTATGCATTGAGCGCGGGCCAGCTGGCATCCCTCGATACATGCGGCGAAAAAAACGCGGTCAAACTTGTGGCGGAGATCAAAAAGGCACGCAAGCTTACGCTCGACGTGCTGCTGCGCGCCCTCGGTATCGACGGCATGGGCAAGACCGCAGCGCAAAAGTTGGCAGAGCACTTCGGCAGCCTTAAAAAACTGCGCATCGCACAGCCACACGAACTGGCGGCCCTCAAGGGCGTGGGGGAGTTGATGGCTGCGAGCATCACCTCAGGCCTGGCGCAACAGTCGCCGCTCATCGATGCGCTGTTGCGCTACGTTCACGTCGTCGAGGTCGAGCGCATCGTCGGCCCACTAACCGACCAAAGCTTCGTGTTTACCGGTGCGCTCAGCTTCGACCGCAAGGCCGCGGAGGAGCGCGTGCGCCGCTTAGGCGGGCAAACACCGTCTGGCGTCAGTAAGACGCTGAGCTATTTGGTAACGGGGGACTCCGATCGCACCGGCGAGTCCACCAAGCAAAAGGCCGCCACGAAACTCATCGCCCAAGGTGCCGCGCTGAAGATTTTAAGCGAGGCGGCGTTTATTGCGCTGTTGCAACCGCTTGAGTCGACGGCGTCGCCCGCGAGTGCGCCAGCCGCAAACACGCCAACGACGTCGCAGCAGGTCGACGACCAGGTGAATGTTCAAGCGCGTGAGCACGTCGCCGTCGCAGCCGCGCAAAGCTCAACGAACATCGATGCACCGACGGCGGTGCCGTCGCCGACACCGCCCAAAAAGCAGATGACGCTGTTTTAGCGTGAGCGGCGCTGCGGGCTGACGCGTCGATCGCGATGGTAAGGGCGTTCGCACGGCGTTGACCTCGACGGCAATATTGACCAACACCGCCGCGGAGGTTTTATGCACGCTCGTCTTGCTGCTGGGTTGGTGTCGCTGTCATGGGTGCTCGTGTGCGCGACCGCCGCGCGTGCGCAAAAGGCTGGGATGACCGTCGACGACATGCTCGCGATGCAGCGGATCTCGGAGCACACTGTTTCCGCGGATGGCCGCCTCGTTGCGTACACAGTGCGTGAAACCGATATGGAGGCAAACCGCGGCCGCACCGATGTGTGGTTGGCATCGACAGACGGCACATCGGCGCGGCGTTTGACGACACACCCCGACGCCGACGGCTCGCCTGCGTTTTCTCGCGACGGTGCGTTCGTGTACTTTTTGTCGTCGCGCTCGGGTGCTGCGCAGGTGTGGCGCATCGCAATCGCGGGAGGCGAGGCGCAGCAGCTCACGACGCTTCCCCTGGACGTCAACGGGTTTAAGGTGTTCGCCGACGGTCGTTTGCTCGTGACCATGGACGTGTACGCAGATGCACGCACGCTCGACGAGACTAAAAGGCGCGACGATGAGGC